>JAPUEP010000084.1:0-17377 GCA_027492515.1 Hyphomonadaceae bacterium | reverse complement strand
GCGATAATTGCATCGCCCATTTCTTTGGTGGTTAAATTGCCACCCAAATCCTTGGTTCGCGCACCGTTTTCAAGGGCTTTTGAAACCGCCGCATATAATTTATCGGCAAGTGCGGTTTCATCCAATGAATATCTTAATGCCATTTCAAATGATAAAATCGCCGCAATTGGATTTGCCAAACCCTTACCCGCAATATCAGGGGCAGAACCATGGATAGGTTCATAAAGCCCCGCATCGCCCTTTTTACCCAAGGCCGCAGATGGTAAAAGACCGATTGATCCCGTAATTGCCGCCGCCAAATCACTTAAGATATCACCAAACAAATTATCAGTAAGCAAAACATCAAATTGTTTTGGATCGCGCACTAATTGCATTGCGGCATTATCGGCAAGCACATGATCAAGTTGCATATCTGAATAATATTCTTTGTGAATTTTGGTTACAACTTCACGCCATAAAAGCCCTGAATCCATCACATTTGATTTTTCAAGGCTTGCAACCTTACCAGAACGCTTTTTCGCAAGTTCGAATGCGACATGGGTTACACGCTCAATTTCACTGGTTGAATATATTGCGTTATCATAGCCGATTTTTGAACCATCTTCTAAAGTATCGATGCCTTTTGGCTTACCGAAATATACGCCGCCGCATAATTCGCGCACAAACATAATATCAAGCCCTTCAACCAAATTATGCTTAAGGCTTGATGCATCCGCCAAGGCCGGAAAACATATCGCAGGGCGCAAATTTGCAAAAACATCCATTGCTTTGCGTAAATTCAATAATCCCGCCTCTGGGCGTATTTCACGCGCAACATTCGCCCATTTAGGGCCGCCAACCGCACCCATAATTACCGCATTAACAGATTTTGCCCTTTCGATGGTTTCATTTTCAATCGGCAGCCCTTTGGCATCAATACATGCGCCGCCAAATAATGCGGTTTCAACATTTAACTGAAGGCCGTGATTTGCCTTTAAAACATCAATTACACGAATTGTTTGCTCAATAACTTCGGGGCCAATTCCGTCACCAGGAAGGGTAAGTAAGGTTTTTGTCATTATTCTCGCCAATAAAAATATAGCTGCAATTAAGCAGCCATCGATAGCAAGTCAACAAATACAAGACAAAAGTTTTATACTTATTCAGTATCAGCTTTAACCAGTGCGCGACGAACCGCCCGCTCAATCATTAAAGTTGGCGCGTAAAGAACACACAAAGGCCCCAAGGCCGATGTGAGACTTTCAAAAACTTGATGGAAATCAATTCCAAAAAACATGATACGCCATTCTTAAAATGAGAAATTAACCATTTGTAAAGAATTATTAAGCAAATCACGCGCCATTTTGCAAGCATTTGATTAAATTATATATGTATTAACCATATTTTCACAATGAAAACAAAGAAAGCAAACAAAAAATAAGGCCATGTTTTAGATAAAAATGGCCTAAAATAATTAACTTTTGAGCAAAAAATAATTAGTGCGCACGCCTGCGTTCTGAAATTTCAAAATCAATTGCTTTTGACAAATCATATTTTGTAATCAAAGGCCCGCCAAGCTCTGGCGCAGGGCGACCAAGGCGGCGCGCGACATAACGGCTAAGGCGGGTTTTTCCACGAATGCCAGTTAATTTACCCAAATAATTAAGTTGGGCATCGGTTGGCGGAAATTTTGAATTAACAATGGTTTTCATTCTAAAAACTACTCTCAAGACTAAACATAAGAACAAAATAGGCACAATTGGTTAATTTGTCAAGGTGAAATAGTTAATATTTCGAAAATGTAATGAAAAGCTACGTCCGATAATGGCGCAATTGTGTCAAAATTGTGACAAAAAAAGACCCGCGAATAATACGCGGGCCTAAAATCATTGTTTTTATTATAAAATTTATTCGCCTTTGTCGCCCATTTCAGGAACACCAACAACGTGGAAACCCGCATCAACATGGATAACTTCCGCAGTTGTAGAGGCGCCAATGTCGCTTAAAAGCCATAAAGCACAACCTGCGATACCTTCCATAGTGGTATCCTCTTTCATCAAAGACCATTCACGACCAGTTCCAACAAGGTCACGCCCACCTTTAATACCCGCAAGCGCCAAAGTACGCATTGGCCCCGCAGAGATTGCATTTACACGAATTCCAGATGGGCCAAGGTCGCGCGCGATATAACGTGTTGCAGCTTCTAATGCCGCTTTTGCAACACCCATTACGTTATAAGATGGAATAACGCGTTCCGCGCCTAAATATGATAGAGTAATCATAGAACCACCTTTTTCCATGATTTTTGATGCGCGTTTTGCCACCGCAACCCATGAAAAGGCCGAAATATCCATTGTTCTTAGGAAATTTTCGCGCGTTGTATTTTCAACGAAAGAGCCTTTAAGCTCATTTTTATCAGAAAATGCAATTGCGTGAACCAAAAAGTCAATTTTACCCCATGCCGCCTCGATTTGTGCAAAGGCTTTATCCATTGCTTCGTCATTTGTAACGTCGCATTCGATGATTAATTCACTTCCGACACTTTCGGCAAGTGGGCGCATACGTTTTTCAAGTGCTTCACCTTGGTATGTAAAGGCAATCTGCGCGCCTTGTGCTGCCAATTGCTCTGCAATGCCCCATGCAATTGATTTATCATTTGCAACACCCATAACAATGCCGCGTTTACCCGCCATTAGATTTCCACTTGGATATGCCATTCCCAATTCCTTTTCTAAAACATGCTTTCTTTGGCAATTTTGGCACGTTTGGTCAAGGTTTGGTTACAATTTATAAACCACGCCGCACGACCAAAGTCTCACTTGAAGAAGGGGCTTAAGGCGCGCACCCTTTAAATTGGCATATTGCCATTAACATTATTAGCTTTTCGGACACTGCACTGGCCATGTTCTTTTCGAGACGCACGAAAGGAACAGTGTCATGGATTTACAATTAGTATTAGTGGGCGCAATTGTTGGCACAGCAGTTGCAACTATTGCAGGCGTGGTAGCCTTGGGTGGCAAGCTTTATGCCAATGCAGCACTTGGCCTTTGGGGCGGAATTGTTGGCGCAGTGATTTCTATGGCAATTGGTGCTGGCGGCCTTACACAAGCTTTGATTTTCTCAAGCATAGGCGCAATTTTGGCAACTTTGAGCATAAAATTACTTAAGCGTTTTAATTAACAGCAATAACCACAATTATACAATGGAATTTGGCGCAATTTACGTTTAACATATTATAGCCAAATATTTAAACGGAGACTGATATGAATTTGCGCCAAATTGCTACCCCACTTACGATTGGTGGCTTTATCTTAATGGCTGTTACTGGCGTTTTGATGTTTTTTCACAAAGAAATAGGTTTTAACAAGCCTGCACATGAATGGTTTTCTTGGGCGTTTTTAACTGGTGCAGCATTACATATTTATCTTAATTTTGGCACTTTCAAAAAATATTTTCGCCCTTCCCTTGGCCTTGGAATAATTGTTATTTTGCTTGGTGTTTTGGGTGCATCATTCGTTATTCAAGGCGAGAAAAAGGGCGCAAGCCCTGTTCGCACTTTAATTTCTAAGGTCGAAGATGCACCAATTAGCACGCTTGCCATTTTGGTAAAAACCGATTCAGCGACAATTATTAAAAACCTAAATGATAATGGATTTAAAGCGCAAAATGAAACCCAATCTCTAAGCGATATTGTTGGCAAAGATCGTGAAGCAAAAGAACATGCATTGGGCGCAATATTTGGCGGTAAGGAAGAAAAATAAGCAATATTGCCTATTGGCAAACAATGCCAATAGGCTAATGTGGCGCTATGCCTTCTTTTGTATCAATCGATGTTGAAACCGCCAATAATGATGCCGCAAGCATTTGCCAAATTGGCATGGTGCGTTTTGAGCATGGGGAAATTGTTGAAAAATACAATCAATTAATCAATCCCGATTGTTCGTTTTTACCAATGAATATCTCCATTCATGGGATTAATGCAAAAAAGGTAAAAAACGCGCCGCGATTTTTTGAAATTTATGATGAAATTGAAAAATGGCTTTCATCATCAGTAATAACATCACATTCTTTTTTCGATAGAAGCGCAATTTTCAAATCGATTGAGCGCGACCTTATTATTGCGCCCAATTTAGTTTGGATTGATGCCACAACAATCATAAGGCGCACATGGACACAATATTCAAAGCGTGGCTACGGCTTATCAAATCTTTCGCGTGATTTTGAAATTGAATTTCAGCATCATGACGCCTGCGAGGATGCGCGTGTTTCAGGTGAAATCCTTTGCCGTGCAATAAAAGAAAGCGGCAAGGGAATTGATGAATGGGTGCAAATCTTAAAGCCCAAAAAGAAAGCCCCCAAAGAAATTGTTGCAAATGTCTATGGTATTTAATTTTTAGGGTATTTAATTATGGATGAAAAACCGAAAAGATTAAGGCTTGTTTCGCGCGATGAAGGGTTTCGCGTAATTCCGATTGGCAAAAGCAAAAATATTTTTGGCGATTTATATGCACGGCTTTTAAGTGGAAGCTGGAAAAGTATTATTTTCATAATTGTATGCGTATTTTTTGCCCTAAATTTGATATTTGCGACGCTATATTATTTGGATTTAGGCGAAATTGCCAATGCACGTGTTGGGCATTTTAATGATGCCTTTTTCTTTAGTGTGCAAACATTGGCAACAATTGGCTATGGCGCAATGTCGCCGCAAGGTTTGTGGCCAAATATTCTTGTTACCATCGAATCCATGCTTGGGTTTGCTTATTATGGGCTTGTAACGGGTCTTATGTTCGCCAAATTTTCAAGCCCGAGTGCGCGGATTTTATTTTCAAATGTTGCAATAATTCGCAATTATCAAGGTGCGCCACACCTTATGTTTCGCCTTGTAAATGAGCGTGAAAACCGAATTGTTAATGCCAAAGTTAAGGCAACAATTTTAAAAGTTGAAACCATTAATGATGAAACAAATATGCGCCGCTTCCACGATATTGAATTAGTCCGAAGCGAAATACCATTTTTACAATTAACATGGCTTGTATTACACAAAATTGACGAAAACAGCCCCTTATTCGGTATGACACCCGAAACATTAGAAGAAAAAGAGGCTGAAATAATTGTTTCGATTACAGGGCTTGATGAAACTTTTTCACAAAGCGTTCACGCGCGCAATTCATACGTCGCGGACGAAATAAAATTCAACGAAAAATTCGTCGATATTCTAAATCGCCGCGACGATTATGTTGTTGAAGTGCATTATGACAAATTAAGCGAAACAATTCCCGAATAATTATAGTACAAATCGGCTTAAATCGGCATTTTGTGCCAAGTTTTGAACGCGCGAATTTACATATTCGGCATCAACTTTGACAAGTTCGCCATCCTTATCGGTTGCGGTGAATGAAATTTCATCCAAAACACGCTCCAAAACTGTATGAAGGCGGCGCGCGCCGATATTTTCAACGCGTGTATTCACTTCAACCGCAGTATTGGCGATTGCATCAATGCCATCTTCGGTAAATTCAAGATTTACGCCTTCGGTTTGCATTAGGCCTGAATATTGTTTGGTCAATGATGCCTCTGGCTCGACAAGGATTTTTTTCATGTCATCGCGTGATAATGCATTTAACTCCACACGAATTGGCAAACGCCCCTGAAGCTCTGGTAGCAAATCAGATGGTTTTGCAACATGGAATGCACCCGATGCAATGAACAGAATATGATCCGTCTTAACCGCACCATGTTTGGTTGAAACTGTTGTTCCTTCGATTAATGGCAATAAATCACGTTGCACACCTTCGCGCGAAACATCCGCGCCTTGGCGCTCTGAACGGGCACAGATTTTGTCAATCTCATCGATAAAGACAACGCCTTCATTTGCCGCAAGTTCAAGTGCGGCCTGCGTAAGGCTTTCTTTATCGATTAAATTATCGCTTTCCTCATTAATCAAAGGCTCATAGGCGTCTTTGACAATTAATTTGCGCTTTTTCTTACGATTTGGCCCAAGGCCACCAAGCATTGAACCCAAATCAATCATACCACCCATTCCACCGGGGAATTCCATCATATTTGGCGCAGCGGGCGGGGCATCAAATTCAATTTCAACTTCTTTTTCATCAAGTTCACCAGCGCGTAGTTTTTTACGGAAACTATCTTTAGTGGCTTCACTTGCCCCAGCGCCGACTAAGGCATCAAGAACACGGTCTTCTGCGGCTTTTTCGGCCTTTGGGCGCATTTCTTTGCGTTTAATATCGCGAACCAAATGAATTGATGCTTCGACCAAATCGCGGATGATTTGTTCAACATCGCGGCCTACATAGCCCACTTCGGTAAATTTTGTGGCTTCAACTTTCAAAAATGGTGCACCCGCAAGTTTGGCAAGGCGGCGTGCAATTTCAGTTTTTCCAACCCCAGTTGGCCCAATCATAAGAATATTTTTTGGCGTGGTTTCTTCACGAAGATTTGCAGGCAATCTTTTGCGACGCCAACGATTTCTTAGGGCAATTGCAACGGCGCGTTTGGCATTATGTTGACCAATTACGTGCCTATCTAATTCAGAAACAATTTCACGTGGTGTTAAATCACTCATTTAATACTATCCATACTTTCGATGGTTAAATTTCCATTGGTAAAGACACAAATATCGGCGGCAATTGCCATCGCCTTGCGCGCAATTTCTTCGGCACTTAAATCTGTATCCAATAAAGCGCGCGCCGCAGATAATGCATAACCACCGCCCGAACCAATTGCCGTAACATCATAATCAGGTTCAAGCACATCGCCCGTTCCAGTAAGAACATAAGTTCCCGTGCCATCGGCGCAAATCAACATGGCTTCAAGCCGACGCAAATATCGGTCGGTGCGCCAATCTTTGGCAAGCTCAACGGCGGCGCGCAATAATTGATTTGGGAAACGCTCTAATTTTTGCTCCAGACGCTCGAAAAGGGTGAAGGCATCGGCGGTTGCACCTGCAAACCCTGCAATTACTTTGCCATCTGCCAATAGGCGCACTTTGCGCGCGCCGTGTTTCATAACACTATTGCCAACTGAAACCTGACCATCACCTGCAACCACGATTTTACCGTTTTTGCGAACTGCCAATATTGTTGTGCCGCGCCAATCTGCGGCCGATTTTTCAAAATCACTCATGAAACATAAATGGGGCTTTAGAATTATTTTCGCAAGGGCAATATCTGAAAGTCTTACTTTCCAAGCTCTTTAGCGAAATATTCACGACCCTTTTGGGTAAGCCAAGGTTTGAAATCACGATATGGAATTATGAAATAATTTGACTGGCACATGCTTATGGCGTGCGGGGTGTCTTCAAGGTCGATGGAAACACCTTCTTTTGTGAAATTCACAACTGGCGTCATAAAATCATAATCAACATCACCCCAACATTCTTTATAAGTTTCATCATCACTTACAAAATATTTGGACTTTTCATTAAGGGATTTAAGAAATTTCATAAATTTTGGATTATATTGCCAAAATCCATATTCATCAGGCTTTGGATTATAAATTGCCAATAATTTTTGTTTTTCCAAACGTGTTACTGTTTCTAAATCAAACGAAATTGCCCTAATAAAATTACTCGGATGTGCGCCCGCACAATCCACGGAGCCAGAGGTTTGGATTACCAGAAGCTTTTCACTTAGATAAATAACTTCATTTGAAATATCTTTATAACCTGTTTCAGCAAGCCCATCACCAAAACTTTGGGTAATTGCTTTTTCGCAATAAAGGTTCGAAATTGCATTAGAAAGACGATATTCCTCAAGCAATTTGTTTATTTTATCTTTCTTGGATTTATCAGGAAATGTGGACAAATTTGGGAAACTTATGCCTGTTGCATCATTTGCAATTTTATAGCCCAAATTCCCAATTTTGGTTTCCTTGCTATATTGCATTTTGGTTTGCAATTGACGTTTGATATATGGATCAGCCGATAGATTTACCTCATTATCGCGAAACATTTCTATGTCGTCGTTTTCGGTGACATTCCTATCATTTATAATTATTGAACGGTCACTTATAAGTTTTAAATTCACCAAAATAGTTTTTGAAGGCTGATCTTTTTTTGCCCAAACACCCGATAATGAATCGCCATTTTTCTTTAGTTTAAAGCTTGCAACACTTTCACATTTATCAACATCACGCGGGCAGGCATATGGAAGTTCTTCTATATTAATAACGCCCGCATCATCAGATGAAATTTCAAGGCCAATATTTTTAAGTTGGGATTTGTAAAAATATTGGGCAAATTTTACTTTTTGCCCTTCTAATATTTCCAAAACAATTTGCGAATTGCCAATTTGCCCCTCATAGGTTTTTTGGTTTAGGGTTGAATTCTGCGCAAACGCCAAAGTGCCTGTTGCAAGCGTAAATAAAGCAAGAGAGATTGGGATTATTGGTTTCATTTTAATTGCTCTGCAAAGAAGCTTTTGCCCTGTTTTGTCATATATGGCACAAGCTCTTTATATGGAATTACATAATAATCGCCCATACAGCCACCCATTACGTGCGGAACGTCACTTATCGAAAATACCATGCCTTTTGCATTAAAACTTAGGCTATATTCAACTGGGTAATCATCGCTAAAACATTCTTCAATTGTCTCTTTATCGATAATGGTTCCATTAATAAGATATTTTGATTTTGGTTTAAGCCTTGAAACTAATTTACGATATTTGGCATTATATTTTGCATCTTCGTTTTTTTGTTTCGGTTGGAAAAGGTCAAAATATTTGCTCAAATCCATTTCCTGATTAAGGGTGAAGTCCCAAATATTATTATATATAAAATTATTTGGATGCGCGCCGCCGCAATATGTTGACCCTGCCGAATTTAAAACAAACATATTTTTTGTAATATATTTAATTTCATTTTTGGTTTCTTCTTCGCTACCGAATGTGCCGCCACCGCCATATTCACCAGTGTCATATGAATAACATTCAAGCGCCGATAAAACAGAATTATAATGTAAATCCTGAAGCCATGCATTCGCCGCATTCATTGCGTTTTTGTTTGGGTGACGCGTAATGATTGGCATTGAAACTTTTGTGAATTTATCAAACGCCATTTTTGTGGCGAAAACTCCCATCTGTTTCTCTTTTGAATATTCAAATCCCGAAGATGTCAATTTTGAATAAAAAATATCGCCACCCGCAAAATATTCGTTATTTTTAAATTCTAAAGCGGGTTTGTTGTTTTTTTGAACATTTCTTACAAAACCAAAGCTTATTGGGGTTTGTGCATTAGTGACTAAATTTGTAAAAAACCCTTTTTGTGGCGAATTTATATTATCAATTTCAATTGTCGCTTTTGGTTTGCATTTATCCTCTAAATCATAGCAATTATATGGAACTTCATAATATTTATTTGGATTTGCGGCTTCAATCGGAATTAAATTTATAAGTTTTCGCTGGCTATTATAAAAATATTCCCCGCCATAAATAATCTTACCTTCTGGCGTAACATTTTTATCAAGATGCATAGTGAAATTACTATTTCCAATTTTTCCTTCATAAATTGTGCTACTAGAAACTGTTTGCGCAATCGCATTCACAGAAAAAAAGACAAGGCTAAAAGCGCCAATTGATGGTAAAAGTTTCATTATGCCCTCCAGAATATGTGGTGCATTTAAAGTATGATTATGTCATAAAAAAGGAAGAAAGTGGGCTGTTTTATGCCGCTTCATCATCATTTAATTGTTCGGCTTTTTTGATGCCTTCGCCAGTAAGCGCCCATGCACGTGCATGCTCTTCAAATTCCTCTGCTGGCATTGGTGCACCAAATAGATAACCTTGGCCCAAAGTTGCGCCGCGTTTTTTCAAGAATGCCGCTTGTTCTTTAGTTTCTACGCCCTCGGCAACGGTTTCATAATTCAAACCACCCGCCATTGCGATAATTGTTTCAATAAGCGCAGGGGCATGTTTATCTTTGCCCAAAGCATGAATAAAGCTTTGATCGATTTTAAACACATCAAACGGCAATGAAGTAAGGGATGCAAGATTGGAATGACCGGTACCAAAATCATCAATCGCAATCTTAATGCCCATTAAACGTAATGGCTCAAGCAATCTTTGAACCCTATCAGGGTTGCTCATGGCGATTGATTCAGTGATTTCAAGTTCAAATAGACTTGGTGGCAATCCTGATTCTTGAATGACATTAACAACTTTTTGTGTGAAATTATCATCATTAAATTGCGCAGGGGAAACGTTTACCGCAACACGAACCGCGATACCACGGCGCAACCATTCAGCAGCACGCATCGCTGAATCGCGCATTACCATATCACCCAATGGCCCGATAAGATGCGCTTCTTCCGCAGCAGGAATAAATTTTGCGGGGCTGATAAGGCCATGTTTTGGGTGAACCCAACGCACCAAAGCCTCGCAGCCTGCAATCCTGCCCGAGCCCAAATCCACTTTTGGTTGGAAATACGGAATGAATTGGTGTTTTTCGATGCCTGCGCGAATTTCGTTTTCCAAAACTAATTTGTTTAATGCGCGTTGGTTAAGCTTACGTGTAAAGAACATTGTCCTTCCGCCGCCGGCGTTACGCGCATGATTCATCGCAAGTTCGGCAGAACGTGTAATCTCTTCACCAGTTTCGCCATCTTGCGGGAAAACCGCAATACCCGCGGAAGCACCCAAAACAACTTTATGGTTTTCAAGCTGGAAAGGTTGGCGAAGTGATGCCGCAACCAATTGGGCAAATTTCCCGGCCTCGGTTGGATCAATTACATCAGGAAGTAAAATTGCAAATTCAGATAATTGTGTACGCGCCAATAGCGATGGGCGCGCACCACATGTTTGCAAACGAACAATCCTATCAGATGCACGAACTGCGGCGGCAAGGCGTTGTGAAACAAGCCCCAATAATTCTTCGCCAACCACTTTACCCAAAGTGTTTTGAACACGAATGAATTTATCCACATCAAGTGAAATAACCGCGCCATTTTGGCTTTGGCTTTGGTTTTGTGCAGCTTTTATCGCCTCATCGGCTTCTTGTTTGAAGCGCTCAAGATTTGGTAATTCAGTTAATGTATCAACGAAAGACATGCGCTGAATACGTTTCATTGAACCGTCAATACGCTGCATCATAAGGTTTACAGCACGCGCCAAAGTTTCAATTTCATCGCCAGTGCTTACCTCTAAGCGTGCGCCAAGGCGTTTCAAATTTGCCTGTTGCATAAAATCAACCACCTCAAGCAAAGGAAGCATTGATTTTTTTACAGTATTATAAAAACCCATAGAGCTTATAAAAAACACAACGAAGGTGAAGCCTAAAACCGATAATACACGGCTATCAGAAGGGGGAAGCAAAAGCGCCAAGGCCAAAATTGCGGATAAGCCAATAGCTGCATAAGTACAGGCAGCAATAGTTAGGCGCACCGCAAGAGGGCGACCATTAACACTATTATTATTGCCAATTTTATTCAACTTTGAACCCTATAAGCTTCAAATCACTTTGAATTTTCATAATTAACTTTATTAAAGTTTACAGCATGTTAATTTCGCTACATTTATCCGATGTTTATTCAGTTTTTATGCATTTTAGAAACATATTAACTGATGTTTTTGTGCAATATTCGAATATTAATTTTACTTTTTAGTGATTAAAGATTGAAAGAATGTAAAAATCCATTATTGGGGCTTTGAAAAAGCTGTTTTCAAAGCCTTGGAGAGAAAATTGCGAAGCGCATATATTCAAAGAAAAACCAAAGAAACCGACATTGAGGTTGAAATCAATCTTGATGGCACTGGTATTGCCGAAATTTCAACTGGCATTGGTTTTTTTGACCATATGCTTGAAAGCTTTGCAAAACATTCTTCTATTGACCTTAAAGTAAAAACTATTGGTGATTTACATATTGATATGCACCATAGTGTTGAAGACACAGGCATCGTTATGGGGCAGGCGCTTAAAAAGGCGCTTGGCGATTTTGGCGGCCTTGTAAGATTTGGTCATGCATATACCCCGCTTGATGAAGCGTTAAGCCGCGCCGTGGTTGATGTTTCAAACCGCCCGCACCTTGAATGGCGCGTTGGTTTTGAACGCGACAAAGTTGGCGATATGGACACTGAATTATTCAAAGAATGGTTTGCCGCATTCGCAGGTAATGGTGGCCTTTGTTTGCATGTCGAAAGTCTATATGGTGTAAACACACACCACATAATAGAAAGCTGTTACAAAGCACTTGCAAGGGCACTTAAAATGGCTATTGCAATTGACCCAAAATTAGGTGGTAAAGCGGCGTCAACTAAAGGCGTCCTATAAAGGTCTTTTATGCTTGCGATTATAGATTATGGCTTCGGAAACATACGTTCCGTTCACAAGGCTTTATTAGAAGCTGGTGCAAAAGATGTTGTAATTACGCACGACCCACAAACCATCAAGAATGCCGATAAATTGGTGCTGCCAGGTGTTGGCGCATATGCGCAATGTATGGGCGGAATTTTGGCGATTGATGGCCTTTTGGACGTTTTAGAAGAAAAAGTTCTTAAAAATGGTGCGCCATTCCTTGGTATTTGTGTTGGGATGCAATTACTTGCCGATTTTGGTGTTGAATTTGAAAATATTAAAGGATTGGGTTGGATTTCAGGAAAAGTTACAAAGCTTGAACCCCAAACCCATGATTTAAAAATTCCGCAAATGGGTTGGAATGAAGTTGCGCCCAATTCTTGTAAATATTTTGATAAAGCATGGGATGGGCAAACTAAAGATGTTTATTTCGTGCATTCATACGCATTCCGCGCCGAAAACACCGAAAACATCGCTGCTTCTTGCACATATGGTGCGGATACTTTTGCCGCCGCAGTTCAAAAAGATAATATTTTTGGCGTTCAATTTCACCCTGAAAAAAGCCAAAAAGCTGGCCTTAAACTTTTAAATGCATGGCTTGAAAATGATTAATTTATATCCCGCAATCGACATGAAAGATGGTAAGGCGGTTCGCCTTTTTAAAGGTCGCTTTGATGAAATTACCATCTATGATGATAATCCTGTTAACCGTGCAAAATCTTTTGCTGATATGGGTTTTAAATATCTTCATATGGTTGATTTAGACGGTGCATTGGCGGGTAAAAGCGTTAATATCGAAGTTGTAAAAAATGTGCGCAAGGCAATTGATATACCAATTCAATTGGGCGGCGGCATTCGCACAATCGAAACCATTGAAAACTGGCTATCAATTGGTGTTACGCGCGTAATTTTGGGCACAATAGCTGCAAAAAACCCTGATTTTGTGAAAGAAGCGGCAATTAAATTTCCAAATCAAATTGCGGTTGGAATTGATGCAATCAATGAATTTGTTGCAGTTGAAGGCTGGGCAGAGACCACCGATATTGCCGCAACCGAACTTGCAAAACGCTTTGAGGGCGCGGGTGTTGCCGCAATTATCGCAACCGATATTGCACGCGATGGCACAAAAACTGGCATAAATGTTGAATTTACGCAAAAAATGGCAAATGCGGTATCAATTCCAATCATTGCATCGGGTGGTTTAAAATCTGTTGAAGATATTCACGCCATTCGCGCAAGCCAAGGCACGCCAATCGAAGGCGCAATTTTGGGCAAGGCGCTTTATGATGGCCTTATCAATGCCAATGAGGCATTGGAGGCAGCAAAATGAGCTTAAAAACCCGTATAATCCCGTGCTTAGATGTAAAAGATGGCCGCGTTGTTAAGGGCGTTCAATTTGAAAATTTGCGTGATGCAGGCGATCCTGTTGAACAAGCTAAATTTTATGATGAACAAGGCGCAGATGAAATCTGCTTTTTAGATATTTCGGCATCACATGAAGGGCGCGGCACGCTTTATGATGTGGTTTCGCGTACCGCCGATGTTTGCTTCACACCGCTTACTGTTGGCGGCGGCGTGCGCTCGGTTGAAGATTTTCGTGCACTTCTTTTGGCAGGCGCAGATAAGGTTGCCATAAATACGGCGGCGGTTAAAAATCCTGATTTAATTCGTGAGGCAGCATTGTCCGTTGGCTCGCAATGCGTTGTTGTTGCTATTGATGCGCGTAGGGTTGCAAACAATCCGCCAAAATGGGAAATTTTCACGCATGGCGGGCGCAATCCTACCGGTATTGATGCCATTGAATTTGCCGCTTTAGCTGAAAAAAATGGTGCAGGTGAATTACTTGTTACATCAATGGATAAAGATGGCACCAAAGATGGCTATGATATCGAATTAATAAGAACAATTACTGATATGGTTGATATTCCTGTTGTTGCATCTGGCGGGGTTGGTGATTTGGATCATTTGGTTGAAGGCGTCACAAAGGGTAAGGCAAACGCAGTTTTGGCGGCATCAATTTTCCATTTCGGCACACACACTTTGCAAGAGGCGCGCGATGCCTTAAAACAAAATGGAATAGAAGTTCGCAAATTGGAGGAATGAATGACAATAGGCGATTCCCTAAACCAATTAATCGAAGATATTGCGGCAAAAAAAGATGCCGACCCCAAAGCCTCATATTCGGCAAGCCTTATCAAGGCAGGGCCCAAAAAATGCGGTAAAAAACTGGGTGAAGAGGCTGTTGAATTTGCGATGGCTTTAATCGGTGATGACGAAAGTGAAATCACAAATGAAGCGGCGGATTTATTATATCATTTTGCCGCCTGCCTTATTGCCAAAAATATCGACCCACAAAAAATTGCCAATGTTTTAAGTGCGCGGCGCGGAATTGGCGGGCATGTTGAAAAGGCAAGCCGCAAAAATGATTGATAATATAATTATTAGGCAAGCCAATTTAGATGACGCGCAAAAACTAAAACAATATAGCGAAAATTGCTTTATTGAAACTTTTGCCCATCTTTATCCAAAGGAAGATTTGGATTTTTTCCTTGCTGAAAAATACAGTCTTGAAGAAGTCCAAAAACAAATTTTAGATGATGAAAATTATGTTTTAATTGCACAAAATCAAAATGGTGATTTTATTGGCTATGCGATGAGTGCGCCCATGGGCCTGCCGCACAAAGATGCTAAAGAAAACGCCTATGAATTAGTTCGCCTTTATGTTTCCCAAGAGGCAAAGGGAACAGGGCTTGCAAAAAAATTATATGAAATGGTGCTTAAAAAAGCGCATGAATTAAATTCAAGCGAATTATATTTGGGTGTTTATTGCGACAATTTACGGGCGCAAAGCTTTTATAAAAAGCTTGGTTTTGAAATTGTTGGCAATTATTTATTCCCAGTTGGCAATACTATGGATGATGAGCGTATAATGCGCCTTAAATCTTCAATTTATGCGGAAAGCAAATGAAAAGTTATTTTTTAGGTATCGCAGGCGCGGGCGTTTCAGCACTTGCATCAATTTTAAAATCAGAAGGCTATGAGGTTAGCGGCTCTGATGAAGGGGTTTTCGCACCTATTTCAACCTATTTAGATAATCTTGGCATAAAATATAAAACCAGCTTTGATAAAGCCAATGTTCCGCCCGATACAGATGTGGCAATCATCGGAACCACCGCCAAAATAAACCCCGAAACCAACCCAGAATTACAAGAAATTATTGCGCGCAATATTCCGCATTATACTTTTGCCGAATATTTGGGTTTGCACACAAAGGGGCGCGATAATTTGGTGGTTGCGGGTTCTTTTGGTAAATCATCTTTAACCGCGCTTGTAACACATATTTTAAGGCATTCAGGGCGAAACCCTGGTTGGTTTGTTGGCGCGATTGCAAAAGATTTGCCACAAACGGGATATTGGGGAAAAGACAAAGAATTCATTATCGAAGGCGATGAATATATTGTAAGCATTAATGATAAACGCTCTAAATTCGAACTTTATGAAGCCAAAAATATTCTTTTATCATCAATTGTGCATGATCATGTAAATATGTTTCCAACCATGGAAATATATGAAGATTTATTCTTCAGGCTTATAGATAAACTTCCAGAAGATGGAAAAATCTTTGCAGCTTATCAATATGAACCCATTCATCGCCTTATAGCAAAAGCGGGAAGAAGTTCGGATGTAATATGGTATGGCCTTGATGAATGTTCGGGCTTTTTTGCAAAAAATGTTGAAATTGGTGAGTTTACAACATTTGATTTAGTTACGCCTGCACGCGATAAAATCCATCTTACAACATCGCAATTAGGTATGCATAATATTGAAAATATTGTTGCCGCATCGGCATACGTGCTTACTGAAAAACTGGTGACGCCGGAACAATTACAAAAAGCAATTCTTGCCTTTAATGGTGTTGAGCGCCGCCTTGATAAAAAGACCAAAACTTCAAGTGTACCATTATATGAAGGCTTTGGTTCAAGCTATGAAAAGGCGCGCTCTGCGATTGAGGCGATAAAATTACATTTTCCATCACGCAAATTAATTGTAGTTTTTGAACCGCACACTTTTTCATGGCGAAACCGTGCATCATTATTTTGGTATGACCATGTTTTCGCGGGGGTTGATAATGTTCTTATGCTTCCGCCGCCAACGCATGGCGCGGGAAATCATGATCAATTATCCCATGACGAAATTATCGCCCGCACAAAAAGCGCCGATATTGATGTTTTAGGCGTTGATAATGAACAAGATGTTATAAATTATCTTATGAATGAATTGAACGGCGATGAAGTGGTTTTGCTTTTGTCATCTGGCCCGCTTTATGGCCTGCCACAAAGCCTTCCGCCATTGTTAGATGAAGAATTTGGCTAATCGTTTAACAATTTTGATTTATAATTCATAAAAATATTGAATGAATTATCATCAATTGCATAAGCCCAATCATTGGTTTTTGTATCAACCAAATCATTATTTTTGCTTTTTATAAGCAGCCAATGTTTGCTGAATTGATTTACGATAAAAATTTCAATTTCATCACCGCTTTTTAAAATGATTTTTTCTTTTAAAACTGGTGAATTGGTAATTCTTGAAATCTTTGTGACATCAATCATTTTTGAATTTAAAATCGCCATTGCGGCATTATTAATTTTGTCATTTGATTTTCCATCAATTTCAAAAACATTTGCCGAATTACGTTTAATTTCAAACTCTTTAAAGCCAGTAATATGAATTGAGTTTGAAATTATATCATCCGCTTTAAATTTAAAAACCTTATAATCAAGCCAATCAGATATATTTTCAATCGGGCTTAAAGTGCCGATTGCATTATAAATTTCTTGATCGCCCAATTTTCTTACGAATAAATTATTGCCATTACGTCCAATATGTGTGGCATTTATTAATTGATCTTGGGCATCAAATAATTCGATAATTGTTCCGAAACCAAATTCCATAGGCTCGCCAACACCTAATTCATCAAATTGTTGTGGCGATTGCGCGGCAATTTCGCCTTTTTCCAATTTGGCAATTTGGGCGGCAAATTCATTTATTTTGTCATTGGAAACAGGATAATCGCTACGCTCATACATTT
>JAPUEP010000083.1 GCA_027492515.1 Hyphomonadaceae bacterium | reverse complement strand
ACAAAACGACAATTTTAAAAACCCCAGTTGGGAATATTGAAGTCAAAGCAGTATCAAATCCCGATTATGTAAATGCTAAACTACATCAGTAGTAAATTCGTTTGAAATGCATAATCATTTAACTGGCTGTGCATTCCCCTCACGCCTTGGGTCGGCTGCGCCGATTAGTTTGCCGTCTTTAAGCATAATTGCATGAAGGCCAGAGTTTTCGGCACCATTGCCATCTTGGAATGTGTGACCCATTGCATTTAATGATTGCGCATTATTTGTATCAAACCTTTTATATTCCATCGCCGCAGGTTCACGGCGCGCAATAACATTTGGTAGACCTAACGCATCAATTAATGGCATATCCCAGTCTAAAACCCCAATAATCGCCTTGGTGACATATGCAATGATAGCATTTCCACCAGGGGAGCCAATGGCTAATTCAAATTGCCCATCTTTATCAAAAATAATTGTTGGTGACATAGAAGAACGTGGCTTTTTGCCCGCCTCAACACGGTTTACAATTGGCGTTCCATCCTTATCGTTTGGCAAAAATGAGAAGTCGGTAAGTTGGTTATTGATAAAAAAGCCATCAACCATTTGTTGTGAGCCAAATAAATTCTCAACAGTTGTGGTCATGCTTACAACATTGCCCATTTTATCAACAACAACAAAATGCGAAGTTCCAGAAACGCCGCCTGTTGCATCGCGCCCACGCTTTTGTGAACCTTTTGGATTGCCCGCAACAACATCTTTCATAGCTTGTGTTTCACTAATAAGTGATGCGCGCGATTTTAGATATTCTTTATCAAGCAAACCTTGGGTTGGCACATCAACAAATTTATCATCTGCAACATAAGTGTCGCGGTCCATATAGGCAAGGCGTTGGGCTTCTATGAAATGGTGCCAACCTTGGGTGCTATTGCCCAATGTTTTCATGTCATAATTTTCCAAAATCCCCATAATCATCAAAGTGCCAATCCCACCAGAAGATGGCGGCGGCATTCCGCACATTAGATGCACGCGATAAGTTTGGCATAAAGGTTGGTGTGTCGTTGGGTGATAGTTTTTCATATCCTCAAGGCTTAAAGTGCCGGGAATTGCATTTGATTGAACTTTTTGAACAATGTCTTTTGCAATATGACCTTCGTAGAAAACCTTTGGCCCAAATTGACCAATTTCACGTAAAGTTTTGCCATAGGCAGGATTTTTCATCAAAGTTCCCGCAGGTTTTGGTTTGCCATTTTCGTCATAAAAAGTGGCAATAACATCTGCCCCAGGTTTTGTGATTTTTGGCAAGATTTCAGCATATTCAGCCGTGCGTTTGGTAAGTGGATATCCGTTTTCAGCCAATCCAATCGCAGGCTCAAAATTCTGTGCCCATTTTAATTTGCCATGATCTTTCCATGCTAAATCAAGCATTGCAATCACACCCGGAACACCCGTTGAGTGTCCAGATTTCACCGCAGTCCAAAATTCCATAGGTTTGCCATCTTGCATGAACATATCGGGTTTTGCACCCATTGGCGCAGTTTCGCGCCCATCATAGGTTTGAACATCGCCAGTTTTGGCATCAAAATAAAGCATAAAAGCGCCGCCACCAATGCCCGAGCTTTGGGGTTCAACAAGACTTAGAACACTTTGAACGGCAATTGCGGCATCAATTGCCGAACCACCCTTTTCAATAATATCAACCCCAGCTTGTGTAGCCATTGGATTAGCAGAGGCAACCATTGCACCATATTGCCAATTTGAAACTGGCTTTGCCTCAAACCTTTGGATTGGGGCGGTATTTTGTGTGGTTTGGCAAGCACTAAGGGCGAAACAAGTAATGATGGTCAAAAAACGGCGCATTAAATTCTCCTTTGTATAGGCTATTCGATGCGCTGTTTGTGCGCAAGTATTAAAGGTTGAAATATTATATTTTTGACACCATTTAACATTATGCTATAGCCAATGAATATTGGGGAATAATGTTGGAAAATAGAATATCGAAATTTTTGCCTTTATTATTTTTGGCATTGATATTAATAAGTTTTTTTGCATTTGGTGGTGCAAAATATATGAATCCAACAAATATTGGAACAATGATTTCCCAAATATCAATTTGGGTAAATTCGCATATTATTTTGGCGGCTTTAAGCTTTATTGCAATATATGCATTATGCTGCGCTATTGCCATGCCAAGTGTTGCATGGCTTACGCTTAGTTCTGGTATTTTATTTGGTGGGATTTATGGCGGGTTTATTTGTGCCCTTGGTTCCACAATTGGCGCATCAATTCTTTATTGGGCAAGTTCACAGGCGTTTGGCGGTGGTATAAAGGCCAAAGCGGGTTCAATAATTGATAGATTTGAAAACAGCTTCCTTCGCCATGAATTTACAAATTTATTAGCGCTTCGGCTTTTACCAATTGCGCCTTTTTTTGCGGTTACAATTGCCGCTTCTGCTTTCAAAGTGAATTTTAAAAAGTTTGTGATTGCAACATTTATTGGGATTTTGCCAGTTGAAATTAGTTTGGCATTTTTAGGTAAAGCCTTTAAGCGTGAATTATTGTCAGGGCGCATTCCCAGTGCGCATGATTTATTATCACCAAGCTTTATGCTGCCATTGTTGGGCTTGGCATTTTTAGCATTAATGCCAAGCATTATTGATATAATTAAACCCAAAAATAATATTAGTTAATTCAATATTCTATTTGGTCGCGGTGTCATTATGCTCAACCAGTGATTTTGCGCGACCATTAGAAATTACAAAGGCCATGAAAATGCCGAATATGCCCATTATCATTGTATATATAAAGAATAATGCATAGCCACTTGCCAAAGCCTGTGCAGTTA
>JAPUEP010000082.1 GCA_027492515.1 Hyphomonadaceae bacterium | reverse complement strand
GGTTCACATAAAAATGATGCGCCATTAAATCGGCAAGAATATGTGCATCTAAATCATGGTGCACTGTTTCAAGCGCTAAATCGGCAAAATCCTCTGGGAAGCGTGTGCCGCGTCGCGATGAAATAAGTGCATGGGCAAAGTCTGCTGAAAATTCTGGATGCGCTTGGCAAGTTAATGCGCAATCATCTTCATAATGAAGCATTGCATGCGGCGTGAATTCAGAACGTGCAATGGTTTTTGCATTTTTTGGTGCTTCTAAAACCTGATCTTGATGCGAAACCAATAATGAAAGTTCGCGTTTGATTTCTTTGCCATCGGCAATATGATCAATAACTTCATAAGTATGGCGACCAATACCCCAGCCTTGCGGGGCTTTTTCAACTTTGCCACCATGCGCCTTGGCAATTAATTGATGCCCAAAGCAAATTCCACAATGCGGGATTTTTTGTTTTGCAGCTTCAATTACAAATTCCATTAAAGAATTAATCCACGGCAAATCTTCATAAACACCGTGTGGTGAGCCCATAATTACAAAGCCGTCAAAGCTTCCAAATTTTGGTAATTCATCGCCATTTATAAGCGAGCAAGTGGCAAATTTTGCCATTGGTAAATATGGAAGCAGCAGATTTTCAAGCATCTGCGGATAATAACCGAATGAATCATTAATCGGCGGCGGCGGGGTTCCAACTTCGATGCAATAAATTTTCATGTTTGAATTTTAACTCTGTTTGGTTAAAAATATGAAAATTATTGCATTAAAATCAATATCGCGATTGGTATAAATATGATTATTTTGCCTTATGCCTAATTTTTCACACCTATTGGCTAAAATTTATCTAAAAAACCAATTTCTGCGCTATAACCTAGTTAAATATCTTAAATGCACAAAATCTAATTATTCATGCCTTAATGATTGACCATTTCGTTTAAAGTATTATTAGAAAACAAAAATCTTTTTGACATTTGACGACTTCATACCAAAGCCTAGTTGAAACTATTTTTGAAATAGTATTTGTGAGGGCAAGTTTAGGGGAATTTAATGGCTGTTAATTCAAAAGCAGGCGGTAAAGCAAGGCCACTTTCGCCGCATTTGCAAATTTGGCGCTGGCACGTCACAATGGCTACTTCAATTTTGCACCGCGCAACTGGTGTTGCCAATTCGGTTGCACTTTTGCTTTTGCTAGCATGGATTTGCAGCCTTGCAGGCGGTGAAGAATCTTATTCCAATTTCCAATCAATCATCGGAAGCCCATTTGGCAAACTGGTTTTGTTTGGGGTTTTAGTTTCAGTTTCATACCACTTATGGAATGGCGTGCGTCATTTATTCTTTAATTTAGGCATTGGCCTTTCAAAAGATGTTGCAAGCAAAACTGGCTGGGGCGTGATTATTATTGGCGCTTTGGGCGGGGTTTTACTTTTCATTCTTGGCATGATGGCAGCGGGGCGTTAAAAATGGCAAATCCAAATTCAGATTTACGCACACCTTTATCAAAAGCACGTGGCAATGGCGCATCAGGTCATGGCACTGAACACGTAATTCATCAGCGTGCGCTTGCGGTTGGCCTTGGAATTGGTTTTGCATATTGTGCATTTTCAATTCTTTTGGGAACAAATCTTTCTTATGACGCAATGACAAATTGGTTTCATTCGGCATTTAATTCGACCATTATGGCTTTGGTGGTTATTTGTTCGGCATTCCATTTTGCATTGGGCGTTCAGGTTGTAATTGAAGATTATATCCATAAAGCAACCACAAAAATCATTCTTACACTTGGCACCAATTTCTTGGCAGCCATTATCGCAATGGCGGGTGTATTCACTATTTTAAAAATATATCTAGGGGCATAAAATGACCAAAGCTTATAAATGGATTGACCATACTTATGATGTAGTTGTGGTTGGTGCTGGCGGCTCTGGCCTACGTGCCGCTTTGGGTTGCGCACAAGAAGGTTTGCGCACCGCATGTATTTCAAAAGTATTCCCAACCCGTTCGCACACTGTTGCGGCACAAGGTGGTATATCTGCTTCTTTGGGCAATATGGGCGAAGATCATTGGCAATGGCATATGTATGATACCGTAAAAGGTTCAGACTGGCTTGGCGACCAAGATTCAATCGAATATCTAACACGCAACGCACCAAAGGCGGTTTACGAACTTGAACATTGGGGCGTTCCGTTTTCAAGAACCGAAGAAGGCAAAATCTACCAACGTGCATTCGGCGGTATGACACGCAATTTCGGTGAAGGCCCGGTTCAACGCACATGCGCTGCCGCTGACCGTACTGGTCACGCAATGTTGCACACACTTTATGGCAATAGTTTGAAATTTGATGTTGAATTCTTCATCGAATTTTTCGCGCTTGATTTGATTATGGAAGATGGCGTTTGCCGTGGTGTGACCGCAATGGACATGGCAACTGGTGAACTTCATCGTTACCGTGCACAGCGCGTTGTTTTGGCAACTGGTGGTTATGGGCGTGCTTATTTTTCTTGTACTTCTGCGCATACTTGTACTGGTGACGGTAATGCAATGGTTCTTCGTGCGGGATTACCGCTTCAAGATATGGAGTTCGTACAATTCCACCCGACCGGTATTTATGGTGCAGGTTGCTTGATTACTGAGGGTGCACGCGGTGAAGGCGGTTATCTAACCAATTCAAATGGTGAACGTTTCATGGAACGCTATGCACCAACTGTAAAAGACCTTGCACCGCGTGACATGGTTTCGCGCGCAATGACAATTGAAATTCGTGAAGGTCGCGGCGTTGGTAAAAATAATGACCACATCTTCCTTCACCTTGATCACCTTGACCCCGCCTTATTGCATGAGCGTTTACCGGGTATTTCTGAATCTGCGGCAATTTTCGCGGGTGTTGATGTAACCAAAGAGCCGATTCCTGTGCTTCCGACTGTTCACTATAATATGGGGGGTATTCCAACCAATTTCTTTGGTGAAGTTGTTCGCAAAAATGGCAAAAACCCTGATGAAGTGGTTGAAGGTCTTATGGCAGTTGGTGAAGCGGCGTGCGTTTCGGTGCATGGTGCAAACCGTCTTGGTTCAAATTCACTTATTGACCTTGTGGTGTTTGGTCGTGCGGTTGGCCTTCGTTGCGGTGAAGTTCTTAAAGCGGGTGCAACGCAACCTGCGATTAAAGATAGCCTTACTGAAAGCCATTTGGCGCGCCTTGATGCAACACGCAATGCAAATGGTCCAATTCCAACATCGAAACTTCGCCTTGAAATGCAAAAAATCATGCAAAATAATTGCGCGGTTTTCCGTACTTCTGAATCACTTAAAGAAGGTGTTGGCCTTATTGATGCGGCATTCGCAAAACAAGGCGATATTGGCATTAATGACCGCACAATGACATGGAATTCCGACCTTATCGAAGCATTGGAATTACAAAATCTATTGGGTCAGGCAGTTGTTACTATGCATGGCGCAGAAAACCGCAAAGAATCACGCGGTGCACACGCCCATGAGGATTTCCCAAATCGTGACGACGAAAAATGGATGAAACATACTTTGGCAAATCTTGATTTAGAAACTGGCAAAGTAAAAATCGACTATCGCCCTGTTCACATGAACACGATGACAGACGAAATCAAAACCATTCCGCCTGCTGCTCGCAAGTATTAAAAACTTAAATCGCCGCCCTCGCTTCGCTCACTTAGCGATTTAGGGTTAGAGCGGGCAATAAAAATCAAAAAGCGTGGTTTTTGATTTTTATTGACATATTAGTTTAGAAAAAAGGCGCTTCGATTGAAGCGCCTTTTTTGATTAGATTTAGATATTACCAATACCGAACTTTACCCGTATCAACGTGTACAAAGTCTGAGCTTGCATAATATCCAACACCGCCGACGCGCATTTCTTTGGCTACGTTTCTTAGGTGTTTTAGGCGAACGCCGGGGACGCGGATGTCGATGGCTTTGCCAAGGATGTGCATTGAATGTTTGGCAACGCCAGAAGAGCGTTCGTGTAACATTGCATTTGTCGCAGGCGAGCGATAGCCGGAAATTACGTTAAATTCGGTATTAATTTCCAATTTGCGCGCAAGATTATCAAGCATATCCATAAGCGCAACATCCATATCGGTCATTTGGTCATTGCGATAATCGCGCAAAACTTTGTTTACTTCTGCCATTGCATCGGGGATTAATTGACCCGCTTCTTTATAGACCACTTTAGTCGCTTCACCTGTATGGATATTATAAAGGCTTACACGGCGATAAGCAGGTTCAAGGCTTGTATCCGCGCCAATTGATTTAAGAATATCTTCTGGAAGCGGTGGAATTGCGTCACGTTCAAAACGAATTGGATTTGGGGCGTTACTTGCAAGCGCAGAATTGGCAAAACCCATTCCCATTAAACCAGCAGCAGACCCGATTGATAGTAATTTACGTCTATTAATCATAATATATTAAACCTATCAATTAATTTCCCCTTTTCAAGGGGCAGCAACATTAACTTTTTGTTGCGCCATTTGTTTGTCTAAAATTTCATCATTATTTGGGTTGCCATCAAGCAAATTCGCCAAAATCGGATCCCAATTATACACGTCTTGGGCGAAATGTACAAGGTTACCCTCACCTTGGCTATTATCAACAAAGGCGGTGCGGTATAAAATTAATACTGGAACACGATTATTTAGCTTTACGGCTTGGGTTTTTACTGTTGAGGTAATTTCTTCAATTTTTAGCATATCATAACCCTGCGAACCCGCCAAAATTGACGCCAATTTTTTTGGCTCATCAAGACGCACGCAACCATGACTTAGGGTGCGATTGGCAACAGAGAATAGATAATGGTTTGGCGTATCATGAAGATAAACCGAATGGCGATTGTCAAAATCAAATTTCACACGCCCCAAAGAATTTCTTGGCCCTGGCGGCTGCACCCTTTGGCGGCCTTTGATTGATGCAGGCTTATACCATGGCGGGTTGAAAATAATTCGGTGCACTTCTGATGCCAAAATTGGGGTTTTGGTTGAAACCTTACCCACAATCACATTCATATTTAATTTTGGCGCGCTATTTTCATAATAGGTCAAATATTGGGTTGGAATATTGGCTTCGATTCGCGTTTGCGGATTATTGCGTGGCAACCATCTTTCGCGTTCAAGGTTTAAATCAATTTGCGCCAATCTATCTTTGGCACTTACATTTAATGCCTTGATTGTGTTCTCATTTAATTCACCACTTTGTTTAAGGCCATGCATTTTTTGATATAATGTAAGTTTGCTTTTTAAGCCTTCATCAAAATAATTTGGATCTTGGGGGGCAATTGTATTGTAATTTTCCTGTGCAAGGCGATTGCGCAATTTGCCAATAATTTCATTGGTTTGCCCAAGTTTCAACGTGCCAACATTGTTAATCGTAATAAATCCGCCATTATTTGCAATTTGCGCATATTGTTGGCGTGCACCTAAAAGCGCAAGATAGGCATCATGTTTTGGAATTATATTTTGTGCCCATGCATCAATTGCATCAATCGTGATTGCTTGGTCTAAATCAGTGGCGATATTATCGGTTTTAGGGCGCATATCCCAATCATTGCGCGCCTTTTGCCAATTCATACGCCCGCCATTAAAATCTTTTGCAAGCTTGATTGCCGCATCCTTTAATGCCTGTTTTTGGGCATCATCAAGGCGTTTACCTTCATCAAGCGTGGCTTTGATTTGCGAAATATCATTCGCCACAAGGCCGTGTGTTTTGGCACTTTCAATGAAAGAAATAAGGCTTTTTGCTTGGGAGGTTTTTAAACCCTCTTCGCCCATTTCCAAGACATCGCTTATGGCGGGGATTTTAACATCCTTATATTCAGATTTATCAGAATTATCAAAATTGGTTGTTCTTAATTTTATTGTTTTTTGCTTTGCACTATCTGACAATTCAATCCATGCGAAAGCACCAATAGAAAGTAAAGATAATAGAATAAAAAATATATGTCTTGGTTTCATTTTATTAAGCATAATTGGCGAATGTAAAAAACCCATTAAACAAAGGGAAACTAACTATTAATAATTCAAATATGAGGTGATTTGTCGCCGATAATTTAACTAGACTATTGGTGATTTTTTTGATTTAAAATCACATTATGAAAAAACAAAAACCCAAAAACCGCAAGCCAAATAAAAAACCTTCAATAAATAAAAGCGTTGTTTCACAAAGCGTTACAACAAGTAACCCACAAGTTACAAATATTGAAGAAGCAACCAAAGAAACCGTATGGGCCGAGGCGGTGGGCGGCGCACCACAATCTGCACAATGCCCGCATCATCAAAATGCAAAAAATAATAAAATTATTGCATATACTTTGGGTTTTCCACCATCGCCGTCACGCCCAGGGCCTGCACAGCGTGAATTTATGGATTCAACGTCAAATCGTTTTGCTTATCGATGTTTGCCGCTTAATATTGCGAACCAATTTGGCTGGGAATTATTAAGCCCCTGCACTTTTGAGGCTGTGTGGAATGGAACAAGTGCTTCCGACGGCATTGAGATTACAATAATCGAAGATGGCTGGCCACAACCCGTTAGTCATTTTGGAAGCGGCGTTTTAACATTCCACATTAATCAATTATTCCGCACCCCACCCGGAATGCAATTAATGGTAACTGGGCCGATAAACAGACCAAAAGACGGCATTTATGCCATGAGTGGTGTCATCGAAACCGATTGGTCGCCTTATACTTTTACAATGAATTGGGTTATGACGCGCCCTTATTTCCCAATTCGCTTTGAAAAGGGTGAACCATTTGCCCATATATTACCAATAAATATTTCGCAAATTGAAGAATTAGAGCCGGTTTATTTACCAATTGAATCTGTTCCGCAATTACACGAAGATTACGAACGCTTCCAAAAAAGCCGCAATGATTTCAATGAAGATTTAAACGATCCAGAATCGCAGGCAACAAAAGAAAAATGGCAAAAAGGCTATTTCCGTGGAAACCGTCCTGATGGCTGCCCTGTTGATGGTCAGGCGCATTGGACCAAACTTGATGTAAAAGCTTTCCCTGGTTCAAAAACTAGCAAGAAATAGTTTGTTGCTGCTTGAAGAAATCAAGCATGATTTCAACCGCTTGATTTGTATAATTTAAGTCAAACTTATGGGCGGGGTGAATTGAATCACGCTCATCAAATGAGTGGGTAGCTTTTTCAAAAAAAGTGTGCCCAATATCATGGCCTTCGCGTGATAATTTATCAATTGTTTGCATCGTAAGCGCATCACCAACCACAAAATCACGCCCGCAAATAATGAAATGGGCGGGGATTTTTAATTTCCAGCCCTTTGAATGCGAATGTGAACCAGGGCCGCACCAAGGATAGATGCAAAATATCGATTTCAATTGATTAATATAATTTGGCTTATAATCAGATAAATATGCAAGGCTTCCGATTTCATCTTCACGAGCGATTGCATCCATTATTGTCCAGCCGCCATGCGACCAACCCGCGGCATGAATTTGGCTTTTATCGACCCAATCTTGATATAATGCCCATTCAATTGCCGCCACTAAATCGCCTGCACGCTCTGAGCCGCGTAATTGTAAGGTTGTGCAGACGGTTGCGCCCGCTTCAATTTCCGAAATATTTCGCGGCGCAAAACTATCAACAATAATTGATGCAAAACCGTGTTGTTTTGCAACATTGGCAAATTCAGGCGCAACAAAAGCGCGGCCACAGCCATGGAGCATAATAATGGTAGGAAAAGGCCCATTTCCATCAGGTTTAACAATTTTAAAATGCGCGCTAATTCTTTTACCGCGTTTGTTCACGGTTTCTATTGGCACTCTAAACATTGAAAATCCCTATCCTTAAGGATGTACGATGCTGCATCTGCGAGATAGAATCAAGTAGGCAAACTGAATTATGATTCAGTTTGCCATATTCTTAGTGCCTAAAGTGGCGCTGACCTGTGAATACCATTGCAATTCCTGCCTCATCGGCGGCCTTAATAACTTCGGCATCACGCATTGACCCGCCCGGTTGGATTACGGATGTTGCGCCCGCTTCTATTGCCTCCAAAAGGCCATCAGCGAATGGGAAGAAGGCATCTGATGCAACCGCTGAACCTTTGGTTCTTGGGGCATCCCATTTTGCGATTGCTTGGGCATCAATTGCACGTTTTGCGGCAATATAGGCTGAATCTTTGCGGTTCATTTGCCCCGCGCCAATACCTGCTGTTGCCAAATCTTTTACATAAACAATTGCGTTTGATTTAACGTGTTTTGCAACTTTGAAGGCGAATAATAAATCTTCAAGCTCTTTTTCATTCGGCGCACGTTTTGTAACAACCTGTAATTTTTCACGTAAAATTGGCGCATTATCACGGCTTTGAACCAAGAAGCCACCTGCAATATTACGATAATTAACACCCGCACTTGTTGGGTCAGGCAGGCCGCCAGAAACCAATAGTCTTAGGTTTTTCTTGGCGGCGAAAATAGCTTTTGCGCCTTCTGTTACTTCTGGCGCGATTACAACCTCAGTGAAAATTTCACAAATTGCCTTGGCTGTTTCTTCATCCAAAATTGTATTACATGCAACAATTCCGCCAAAGGCAGAAATTGGATCACACGCAAGCGCGTTTTGATAGGCATCAAGCAAAGAATTACCAACCGCAACACCGCATGGATTTGCGTGTTTTATGATTGCAATGGCTGGCTTTTCTTTTGGTGAAAATTCGGCAACCAATTCAATTGCCGCATCAGTATCATTCAAATTATTATAAGAAAGCTCTTTACCCTGTAATTGAACAGAAGTCGCAACCCCAAAACGCTTTTCACCATTGGCATAAAATGCGGCATCTTGATGTGGGTTTTCGCCGTAACGCAAAGATGAAACTTTAACCCCGCCCATAGTGCGATATTTTGGTGAACTTTCACCTGTTTGTTCAAAATACCAATTAGAAATCATGGCATCATAAGCAGAAGTGCGTGAATAGGCACGCGCCGCAAGTTTTTTGCGGGTTTCATGCGTTGTTCCACCATGTGCCTCAATATCAGATATAATTAAATCAATGTCGTCATCATCGGTCGCAACTGCGCAATAACCGTGATTTTTTGCGCCGCCCCTAATCATAGCAGGGCCACCAATATCGATATTTTCAATCATTTCATCAAAATCAGCGTTTTTAGCAAGCGCATTTTCAAACGGATATAAATTAACCCAAAGAATATCAATTCCTTGAATTCCATGCTCTTTCATTGCCTGTGCATGGCTTGGATTATCACGAAGTGCCAAAAGGCCGCCATGAACATTTGGGTGCAATGTTTTCACGCGCCCATCCATCATTTCAGGGAAATTAGTTATTTGTGAAACATCAATTACTTTTATGCCCAAATCTGCCAATGCCTTAGCAGTGCCGCCAGTTGATAATAATTCAACGCCTTTGGCATCCAAAATGCGCGCAACACGTTCTAATGAAGTTTTATCAGATAATGAAATTAGCGCACGTTTTGGCGTTACTATATTTTGGGTCATTAACCTTTGGCCTTTTAGCTTTGTGAATAAAGATTCACACTTTAACTTTGTGAATAAAGATTCACACTTTAACTTTGTGAATAAAGATTCACTTCGGGAACAATTTTTTTCAAAAGCTCAATCGCGCTTGCGATTTTGTTTTCTTCAGCAAGTGCAATAACTTTTGTTAAGTTTTTTTCAAGGTCTAACGGAAGCGCATGAAGCGGTTTTGCGCAATAAATGCCATCTATTGCAGTGTTTTGTACACGCTCGGTGCTATAGAATAATTCTTCATGCAATTTCTCACCGGGGCGCGAGCCGGTTTCAATCACTTTGATTTGTGTGTGCGGCTCATAGCCACTAAGCCTGATCATGGTTTCGGCAAAATCCCAAATCCTTATCGGCTCCCCCATATCAAGAACCAATAATGGATGGTCGAGTTTTTTTGGGCGATTATTACCATTTGTAACAACCCCTGCCCCAAGTGCGGCGCCTTGCAAAACAAGGCCAACGGCTTCTTCTACGGTCATGAACCAACGCGTCATATCACGATGTGTGACCGTAACAGGGCCCATTTTGGAAATTTGACGCTCAAATAATGGCATCACAGAACCAGATGAGCCAAGAACATTGCCAAATCTAACCGAATAAAAACGCCCGCCAACTTTTTCAAAACAATTTCTTATATATAATTCAGCCGCACGTTTTGCCGCCCCCATCATATTTGACGGATTTACCGCTTTATCGGTTGAAATAAGAATAAAGACTTCGCTTTCATGCTTTAGCGATGCATCAGCAACATTTTTTGTGCCGCCCAAATTTACACGAATTGCCTCACGTGGATGAAGTTCCAAAAGTGGGACATGTTTATTTGCGGCAGCGTGAATAACAATTTGCGGATTTACGTTTGAAAATAATTCATCAATTAATAATTTATCACGAACATCAACCATATATGGCGAAATATTTAATGTTGGAAAATCTTCGCTAAGGCTTTGATTTATTGTGTATAAATTGTTTTCAGAGCTTTCAACCAAAATTAAACGCCCCGGTTGATATTTTGCAACCTGCCGTGCAAGCTCACTACCGATTGTGCCACCTGCGCCAGTTATAAGGACGGTTTTGTGGCGAATTAATTTGGCGGGAATTTCTTCCCTTAAAACATGTCTTTTACGGCCTAAAACATCCTGTGGATTTACGTTTGAAAGCTCTTTTGAGCCAATTTCAGGCATGCGTGATAGTTTAACTTTGAATTTTGAAACAACATCTAATGCGCTTTGTTTTGCGATATTTGTATGCTGATCGCCAACAAGTATAAGCCTTACATCATTTTGGTCGATTAATGCGCTTTCGGTTATTCTTGGTAAAAGGGTTTGAATTTTTGAACCATCATAAACCCTTGCCCCTGAAAAAGCCTTACCAATATGATTTCCACTTGTTGAAATAATTGCGACAGGGCGAATAGGAAGCGGGCCATCCTTTCTAAGCTCATGAAGCGATGAAGTAACAATATCCGTTGGGCCAATTAATATTGCAGAAGGCGCACCCTTTACAACAGGGCGAAAAAGTGCAGAAAGCGCAACAAGATTCCCGCCACTTGAAATCAATCTTGCAAAGCCACGCGCACCCATCATTAAAGATGCCATGATGAAAGATACGATTAAAGGCTCAAGATAATTGATTTTGTTAAAATATATTCTTGTGCAAATTGAATATATAAAAGTTGCAATTATGATTGTGTATGTAACGCGTAATAATTCATCAGAAGATGTCCAACGCCAAACATATTGCCAAGACTTAGTTGCAAATAAAGCAATTAAAAGCGCAAAGAAATAAATTCCAATCTTATTGAAATAAACATCAGAACCAATGCCATTTATTATTGCACCATCAGCAAGTCTAAGGCCAATTATTATTGATAATAGACCAAGGAATAAATCCCCCAACAATCCTTTTGATACTGGTGGCGCTAATGTACTTGGCACTTAAAACCCCAAATAAGCACTTGATTGCTTACATTTTTATTAAATATTTGTAATAAAGCTTATTATTAATTAATCTGCATTTAGAACAAAATCACTATCATTTCAAACTGCTTTATCGTAAAATTGTGCACTTGCGTAAAAAATATGCACATTTATAAAAACATGTGTCTTTTTGGTCATAATTTTTTGGAAAACTTTTGTGAGCGTTTATTCGTCAAAAATACTGGAACTAAGCACCAATATAAAGAATATTGGTCTGGAAATTAATAAATCTGACCCTAATTATTCAATATCGCATAAGGTTTCTAAAATCTGCGGTTCTGAAATCACATTAGAGATAATTTATAATCGCGAAACTGAAACTATCGAAAATTTTTCAATAAATCCAAAAGCTTGCGCCCTAGGTCAGGCAAGTGCATCAATCTTGTCGCACCATATTATCGGCGCAAGTGCCACCGAAATATTCAAGGCGCGCGATGATTTAAAAAAAATCCTAAAAGAAAATGGCCCGCTTCCAGAAGGTAGGTTTTGGGAAATGCGCTATCTTGAGCCAATAAGTGAATATCCATCACGCCATGCATCAACCATGCTTGCTTGGGAGGCAGCATGTGCCGCTTTAGAAGGCATTGGAATTAAACCTTAAAATTAATTTGGGCTTTTCAAATTTAAAAAAAACATATATAGGCAAGCCATGTTTATAAATCTTACGACGCGAACTACTGTTTAATGCCGGCGGCGCTTTTTGGGCGCGTCGCAGGCGGCCATGTTCAAGGCCCAAATAACAGTTTTTGAAATTTAATATGTCGTCAGGAAATAATTCTAAAATCTCAATATCGCCAGCGGCCTTTATTTTATTGATTTTGCAAAAAATTTATAAAATTACGCTTTCGCCATTAATTGGTGGGCAATGTCGATACCTTCCTACTTGTTCTGAATATGCGGCTGATTGCGTTAGATTGCATGGTGCATGGCGTGGTTCTTGGATGGGATTTGCAAGGCTCTGTAGGTGCAATCCAAAAGGTGGCTCTGGCTATGACCCCGCCCCCAAAGAAGCGAAGAACGCAAAATGGTATAGGCCATGGGATTATGGCGATTGGGATAATAGATATAGATCACCTGACGAATTTATATGTGAACAAATAGAGCAAGAGAATAAAAATGTTTGAACTTAAATTTCCAGATGGCGCAATTCGCCAATATGAAAATGGAATAAATCCTTTGGCAATTGCCGAAGGCATTTCAAAATCACTGGCAAAGCGTGTGGTTGCGGCAAAAATTGATGGTCAATTATGGGATTTAACCCGCGAAATTGAACCTAAAGATGCCCCACAAGAATTTGAACTTGTAAATCGTGATAGTGCCGACGGTTTGGAAATTATCCGCCATGATACTGCACACGTTATGGCGCAGGCAATTCAAGAATTATTCCCTGATACACAAATCACAATCGGCCCAAATATCGAAGATGGTTTCTTTTATGATTTTGCACGCGAAGCAAAATTTTCAACCGATGATTTTGAAAAAATCGAAAAGCGAATGAAAGAAATCGTTGATAGAGATTTGCCAATCGTGCGCGAAGTTTGGGAACGTGATTTTGCAATTAAACATTTCAATGAAATTGGTGAAACTTATAAAGCATCAATCATCGAAGAAATTATTCCCGAAGGTGAAACTTTAACTGTTTACAAGCAAGGCGATGATTGGAAAGATTTGTGCCGCGGGCCGCATTTGCCATCAACTGGTCGCCTTGGCAAAGCTTTTAAATTGATGAAACTTGCGGGTGCTTATTGGCGCGGTGATGCGAAAAATGCACAGCTTCAGCGTATTTATGGAACTGCATGGGCCGATGAAAAACAATTAAGCGAATATCTTGTTCGCCTTGAAGAAGCTGAAAAACGTGACCACCGTAAAATCGGCAAACAACTTGGCCTTTTCCACATGCAAGAAGAGGCAAAAGGCATGGTTTTCTGGCATCCAAAAGGTTGGACAATGTATCGTGCATTGGAAAATTATATTCGCCGCAAAATCGAAGAAGCGGGCTATGTTGAGGTTAAAACACCACAATTAGTTGATAGAAGCCTTTGGGAAGCATCAGGCCATTGGGAAAAATTTGGCCATGCAATGTTTACTTGCGAAACCATCGAAGAAGAGGTTTTGGCGGTAAAACCAATGAATTGCCCATGCCACGTACAGATTTTCAACCAAGGCCAAAAATCATATCGCGACCTTCCGCTTCGCATGGCGGAAATGGGATGCTGTCACCGCTTTGAACCATCTGGCGGCCTTCATGGCATTATGCGTGTGCGCAATTTCACCCAAGATGATGGGCATATTTTCTGCACAGAAGAGCAGATATATTCAGAAACCAAAGCTTTCTGTGAGTTGCTTCGTCAAGTTTATGACGATTTGGGGGTTGAACTTCATTCGGTTAAACTTGCATTGCGCCCTGATGTTCGCGCGGGAACCGACGAAACTTGGGACAATGCCGAAAGAATGCTTAAAGAAGCAGCAGAGGCAGCAGGTGAAGAAGTTGAATTATTGCCAAATGAAGGCGCATTCTATGGCCCAAAATTGGAATTCCACCTAAAAGATGCCATTGGCAGAACATGGCAATGCGGCACGTTACAGCTTGATTTTGTTCTTCCTGAACGCCTTGGCGCTGAATATACTGGTGTGGATGGTCAAAAGCATCGCCCTGTTATGCTGCACCGTGCAATTCTTGGCACTTTTGAGCGTTTTCTTGGTATTATGATTGAAAACTATGCAGGTAATTTCCCGCTTTGGCTTGCCCCTGTTCAAGTTGTTGTTGCCAATATCACAACTGATAGCGAAGAATATGCAAAGCATGTCTGCAACGAAATGCGCAAAGCGGGTATTCTTGCTGAATTTGATACACGTAATGAGAAAATCAATTTCAAAATACGCGAACATTCAGTTGGAAAAGTGCCAATCATAGCGGTTGTTGGTGCCCGCGAGGCAGAGGAGAAGAAAGTAACACTTCGCCGCCTTGGCAGCCAGCTACAAGAAAATATGAATCTTGATGAAGCAATTGCCACAATAAGCCTTGAAACACTTCCACCAGATATGAAACCATAATGAACGACCAAAAGCCCAAATTTATAAGCAATCTAATGTCATTTTGCGCAATTATATTTGGGCTTTTGGCATCTTTTAGTGGGACAGATATTCCTGTTCTGTTGGGTGTTTGTGCGATTGTTATAATGATATATCTTATATGGCAAAAACATTGGCACGGCATAGTTCACGCAAATTCAAAAACAATTTTATTATTTTTGCCCATTATAGCTTTGATTGCCTATATGGTTGTCTATGCAAATCTCAACGGATTAGGACTAAAAAGCACTAAACAATATTTAATTGGTAATTTAATAATAATTCCTTTTTTCATTTATGGCGTACAGAGCCGTGCCATTGATTCAAACACAATTCGACGCGCCATAATTGCTGGGTTTGCAATATTATCATTTCTATTAGCATTTGAAGCCATGGGTCATTATAGAATGTACAAAATGGCAAATCCAAATATAGGTGATAAATCACTTGAATTTAATTTGGGACGTGCAGCCTATATTTCGTTAATAATGTTTTGGCCTGCATTATTAGCATTACAAAACATTGGCGCCGATAAAAAATATTTGATTTTTGCGATATTAATCACTGGATTCATTTCAATGCAATTTGGAATTGATTTAAACATGATTATGTTTGCAGGCGTTGGTATTGCTGCGGTAATTGCAATAAAATTTCCAAAAACGATTCTTTCATTTATAACATTATTTGCGCTTGGCTTAGTTTTGTTAGCGCCGCCGATTTATTCAAAAACTGCAATATTGGCGAAAAACTTATTAGGGAACAACATTCCAATGTCGTATGGCAGGCGCGCAGACATGTGGATATACGCAAGTGAAAAAATAAAAGAAAAACCAATATTTGGATGGGGTCTTGATGGGGCGCGAAATTTCCAAGACAAAGTAAATTATGCAGGATATGAATGGGCAGCAATCCAAATGCACCCCCACTCTGCACCACTTCATATTTGGCTTGAAGGCGGGATTATAGGTGCAATTTTAGTATCACTTATTATTTTAATGGCATATTTCCTTGCGCTTCGCAGCAAAAAACTATCTGGAAAAAATGCTTGGGCTTTTGTTGGACTATATTCAACTATCATATTTGGTTGGTCTTTATCTTATAGCATATGGGAACAATGGCTTTGGGCCGTGGCTATAATGTCAATTGGTTTCGTATATCTTGCTGGTAGCGATAATAATAAACCAATCCAAAAAGAAGAATTAGTGGAATTAATATAGTGGCGGCACAATTCACAATTATTATTGTAAGTTATTTCAATGGCGAAGAGATTTTTGACACCATAGAATGTGCAATTTCACAAAAAGAAGCCATTAAGATAATCATTGTAAATAATGGAAATAACAATGATATTAATTCAAAACTTTTTGAAATTGCTAAAGCAAACCCAAAAATCGAAATTATAAATTCAAATAAAAATCTAGGTTTTGGGCGGGCGTGTAATTTGGGCGCCGCCAATGTCAAAGTGGGGAATTTATTATTTCTAAACCCTGATGCGATTTTGGAAAAAGGTGCATTAAAAAACCTTGTGCCAGATGATTTACCCAAACAAGTAATAATTGGTGGCCTTATAAAAAACCAAGATGGCAGCGAACAAAAAGGCGCGCGTCGCGGCGAACTTACAATTTCATCGGCAATAATAAGCTTTCTAGGAATTGGTAAATTTATTAAAGCAAAAAGTGTGTTTCATGACTTTAACTGGCATACAATGCCAATGCCAAACGAAATAATTGAAGTTAAAAATATATCAGGGGCTTTTTTTACAATTGATGCCAATGAATTTCATAAGCTTGGCGGTTTTGACGAAAAATACTTCCTGCATGTCGAAGACATAGATTTATGCAAAAGAATGCGTGATAATGGCGGCAAAATTTTATTTAATCCAAAATCAAGCGCCCATCATATTGGCGGAACATCAGGCGCAAATAAATCATTTGTAGAATGGCATAAATATAAAGGCTTCATGCGTTATTTTTGGAAAAACTATAAGGGTTTTGATAAAATCATTGTTGCGACTTTTTCAATACCTTTGTTTGTTGCAATTTTTAGCCGATTGCTTTTGTCAAAATTCCGATATGGATAATAACTTTTTTGCCTTTTGAATAATTTGTTCCTGTTACTGGTTCGGTTTTTTCAATTGCAATTAAGCCCATTTCATTCATTTTTTGATTAAAGGCTTTCCACTCTTTATCCTCAACAACAAATGGTGCGCCATTAACCGCATATTTTGCGGCATCATCAATACTTGCCAAGCGATCATCAGAACGGGTCAAGAATATAAGGCTTGGCTCTTGATAGCCTGCGCCAACAATATTTGGAACATCAAACTTGCGCGGATTAAGGCCAAGACTATCAAGGCGACTTGCAACATTGCGTGATACGTTTAAATCATGAACCCACGACAATAAAAATCCTTTTGCGCCAATTGAAAACATTATCGCAACAAACACAAACGCCAAAAATACCGACTGCTTGCCTTTGAATTGATAAAATGTGCCCAATATTGCAAATGAAAAAATTATTGCGCTTAATGTGTATGAAATTGGCAATAGGGGTTTTTGGTAGGTACTTGCAAGATAAATCGGTATGGCAGAAACCAAAATCAATGCAAAAGCAAAAAGCCCAAGGCCAAGCCATTTTGCCCAATTTTTGAAATATCCATTTGTGATTGCATAAGCCATCAAAAGCATAATCGCAAAATGAACCGGCATTGTATAATGGGCAAGTTTTCCGGTGCTTATTTCAAATACAAGCCAAGTTGGGATTATAATTGCCAATAAGAATTTGATTTTTTCATTTTTAAATTCTTTTATCGCCGCATAAAGCCCCGCCCCCATGAATAATGACCAAGGCCATAATAAAATAGGCGAAATCAATGTATGAAGCCCTGGTGGCATTGATGGGTTTTCTTGTTTGCCCGAAACTTTTTCACCCAAATCCTTGCCCAATGCTTCAACATAAAATTGACCATGGGTTTTATATGCAATCATAATATACCAAGGCAGCGCAATAATTAAAAAAAGCAAAATCCCGCGAATATCAAAAATATTTTTTATAAAATCTAAATTACGTTCCCAAAAATATAGCAATAAAATCATCAAAAAAATAACCATCAAAGGAACGGGCCCTTTGATAAGAAACGTAATTGCAAACGCGCCCCAAAATAACAAATTATAAAAAAGATTTTTGCCTTCAAACCTTAATTTACCAAGCGCAAAAAATGAAAGCGCGATAAAGCCCGTTAAAGCGGCATCGGTTTTCGCAATATGCGCCTCGGTTGCTAATAATAGGCTTGTCGAAAGAAAAACCGCGCCCAAGAATGCGGTTTTTCTATCAAATAGGGTTTTACCCAATAGAAAAGTTGAAATCGCCGCTAAATATGCGCCAAGCAATGAAACAATGCGAAAATAAAATGGATTATGGGAATTTTCTTGCCCTAATGATTTTACAACAGCAGCCTGTAACCAATGAATTCCAACTGGCTTTTTATTTCGTGCTTCGTCTTGGAAATTAATTCTTATATAGTCGCCACTTTCAAACATTTGCGTGGTCGCTTGCATAAAGCGTGATTCATCACGGTCCAATGGTTGAAGACTTATCGCGGGAATAAGTGACATAAGCAAAACCAAGAATGCCAAAATTATAAATGGCTTTTTCCCTTGGCTTAAATATTCCAAATCAAAATTAGAATTTGCCATTTATCATTAATCCAATCTTTTGGCGTTTATTGTAAAATATGCCCCATACTAACAATAAAATCAAAGGCACAAAAATTCCACAAATTGCAATAAGAATAAATTTCACCTTGTCGATACTTTTTGTAATATTTTCATTTAGTTTTTTTAATTCATCGCGTTTTTCAAGTGCCTTTTGGTGCAAGACATTCAATTGATTTTGAACTTCACCATTATTTCCCTGTGAACTTAATTCACGTATTTGCTGATTTATGGTTTGTAATTCTTGGTTTAACACACCCTGCTTTTCAAGGATTTGGGTTTGGGCGGCGTTTTTTAAATCGTCAATTTTTGTAAAATTACGCTTTATTTTTTGCTTTGAACGTAATTTCATAAGCCCCTGATCACCACTTAGATAATCAATTGAATTTAGGATAAAATTCTTATTGTCGGCGATTTGTGAATTTTCATCTGAATAAAGCGAATCTGCAAGAAAATCGCTATCGGCAATTAGCAAAATTTCACCGCTTTTGTTGTTTTGATATGGCGAGATTAATGCGGCAATGGTTTTTTGTTTATCCTCACCCTCCCAAAGGTTTGCCGCCTCTTGGGGGTTTTCATATTGGCTTACTTTTTGGCTTTCAATTCGCATATTATCATTTGATGAAAATAAAATTGGTGTGAATTGAAAGTTTTGTGTGTCTGGTGGGTTCAAATATGATGGGCTGGCAAAGTTTATACCTTGCTTAAGGCCAGTAAAAATCGGGGTCTTTTTGTCGAAATTTTGCGGTGGGACGTTGAAAAACAATGGTTGCGGCATAATATTTGGGCGACCATTAATATCGGCACGAACCGGAAGCGCGCCCTTCTTATCCATCACAACTTCATTTGAAAAAACAATACCCCATTCTTTTTCTAAACGCCCAAGGTTTTGAATATAATTCTTATTTCCCAATCCATTATCAGCGGAAATATTAGAATATGGGTCAAGACAAATAATCGCGCGACCGCCATTTTTAACATATTGTGATAATAGGTTTTGCTGTGCCTCACTTAATGACCAAGGTTGAACAATCATTATTAAATCAAGATTTGGCGGCAGGTTTGCAAAATCTTGGGATAGGTTAATTAATATATTTTCTTCGGCGATTGATTTTGCAATTTGGGCAATTGGCATTGGGGCGCCACTTGGGTTATTTTCGATAAACCAATCTTGCCCGCTTATAATGCCAATTGTTTTTTGTTTTTCTTTTTGCAAATTTATTATTGATTTGGCAATTTCATATTCAAGATTATCCGACGTTTGCGGGTCAAAATATGGGATTTTGCTTATTTTATTTCCTGATTTGAAAGCTGCCCCTAAATAGATTGGCTCAAGGCTTGCCCCAATGTCATTATATGGCAATAATCCCAATGCTATTGCTGCATCTTCTTGGGAAGAAAATTGATTTACATCTATTTCTTTTAAAACAATTTTCCCATGTGAAGCACTTGCAAATTGGCGCAAAATATCGCGCACCCTATTACCATATTGAGCAATTTGTGGGTTTTGTGTGCTGGCTTGTTTTGAAAAGAAAAAATCAATTTCAACGGGGTTTTTGCTGTTTGAAATAATTTCTTTTGTGCTTTTATCAAGGGTGAATAATTTATCTTGGCTTATGTCAAAGCCTTTACCATCTAATGCAAAATTACTTATAAATATCATTGTGATTGTTGCGATTAAGGCAAAAAATATTCTCATATTTGCCCCCGCCGTTTTTGCTGCAAAAACACAAAATTAATATAAAGCCCAAGGCAAGTTAAAATAATAAATTTTATAATTGCCGAATAATTGAATTGACCGCTAATCATATTTTCAAAATCACCAAGCAGTGAAATTTGCGCAAATAAACCACCAAGATTAAAGCCCAAACCATCCAACATTGTCATTACAATCGGCATACCCGATGCCAAAAGAAAAAAGCCAAATAATAATGAAAGCAAATAGGCAATAATTTGGTTTTTTGTAATCATGCTTATTGCCATTGAAATTGCAAGATAAATACAAGCAAGCATAAGGCACGAAACAAAGCCACCAAAAGCAATTAAATTATCAACATTACCCAAAAAATTTACGCCAAGCCAAAGCGGAAAACAGGTAATGATTGCGATAAAGCAAACCAAAAGGGCGGCAAAATATTTTCCAAATATCAATTCATAATCTTTAATCGGTAAAGATAAAAGAACCTCAATCGTGCCCGATTTATTATCTTCTGCCCAAATTCGCATTCCAAGGGCAGGGACAAAAAACAACAAAATATAAGGCTGGAATTCAAAAAAACTATAAAGGCTTGCTTCATTGAATTCGATTAATTGACCAATTTGAATTGCAATTAGAATGCTAAAAAAAACATAAAATGAAATATAAATCGCGCCAATTGGATTTTGGAAATAGCTTTTAAATTCGCGAATAAGAAGGGTGTAAAATTGTGATTTCATGCATCACCCCCCGTAAGCTTTAAGAATTCATCTTCTAATTTGCTTTTTGTGTTTTTTTTGAAATCTTCGATTGTTTCATCGGCAATTTTTTTTCCATTATTTATAATGATAATACGATTACAAATATCGCCAATATCGCCAAGAATATGGGTTGAAAATATTATTATCCTATCTTGACCCATTTTTTTTATTATATCCAATGCCTGTGCCCTTTGTGCGGGGTCAAGGCCGTCGGTTGGCTCATCAAGGATAAGGATTTTGGGATTATTTAATATTGCCCCCGCAAAGGCAATTCGCCGTTTAAACCCTTTTGAAAGGGTTTCGATTTTTTGATGAAATATGATTTGAATATTTGTAATTTCAGCAGCTTTTATAATGGCATTTTTTAAATCATCGCCATACAAACCATGCATTTGCCCAATGAATTCAAGATATTCCTTGGCATTCATGTCGCCCCACAATGGTGCGCCCTCTAATAAAAGGCCAATTTTATTTTGTATGACTTGGCGATTGGTTTTTATATTTTGACCATCAATTTTAATTTCGCCGCTTTGGGCTTCTAAAATTCCGCTAATGGCTTTTATACATGTGGTTTTGCCCGCGCCATTAACGCCCGCAATCCCAATAATGTCACCAGAATTTGCATTGAAACTAAGATCGTCAATAATTTTCCGCCCCAAAAGCGATATATTTACCGAAATTAATTCAAGCATATTTTTGCTTTCATTATAGCCAAGGCGTAAGAAGTTTTTGCTTGGCTTTATAATCTTTTATTTCGTTTGAATGCGTCAAACTATCGGCAATGTCATCAAGGCCCAGAAGAAGCGCACGTTTCATGCTTGGTTCGATTTCAAAATGGTGGGATTTGCCATCTGGCGCTATTACGCTTTGCGCCTCTAAATCAATGTCAAAACGGCAATTATGACCATTGGCCTGTGCCATTAATTCTTCGACTGTTTCTTGTGGCAATTTAATTGGTAAAATGCCATTTTTAAAACAATTATTATAAAAAATATCGGCATATGAATTGGCAATTACGGCGCGAATGCCAAAATCAAGCAAAGCCCAAGGTGCATGTTCACGTGAAGAGCCGCAACCAAAATTAGGCCCCGCAATAATTAATTGCGTCCCCTTATATGCTTCTTGGTTAAGTACAAAATCAGGCTTTAAATTGCCATTTTCATCAAAACGAAAATCATAAAAAAGGCCATTTCCAAGCCCTTTGCGTTCAATAGTGGTCAAAAATTGTTTTGGGATAATTTGATCCGTATCAATATTTGATAAAGCAAGCGGTGCGCCATTTGTTGAAAGTTTTGTAAAGGGTTGCATATTTAAAACCTCATTTTTCCTTCGTCAAACAGAACTCTTTCAAATTTTATCAACAAACAAGCTTCACTTCCTTTTTTATCAAAACCACTTTCAGAAAAAAACATTGAGAAGCCCCATAAAACAATGACTCACATTTTAAATACTTCATCATAAGTAAATTCATTTGGGCAACAAAATAAAAAAAAGGGGAATGAAAGTTCACTTGTTGTTGAAAAATAAAGCACTTATCAGGAGAAATAAATGAGTGCAGCATGTCAAGAGTTTATCCCCTAAACATTTAGAAATATTGAAGCAAACAAATCCCTAAATTAAAAAAAGTGCCATGTTTTGCTTTAATTCTCA
>JAPUEP010000081.1:18528-22425 GCA_027492515.1 Hyphomonadaceae bacterium | reverse complement strand
AAGTGTATATGCATCAGCTTCAGAACCTTTAATGCCTGCTGAAACGAAATCAGAGAAATCAAGTCTGTCATAACGACCAACGATTGCCCATGCGCCATAACCACCTTCTTGAAGCGGTGAGTTTGGTTTAATTTGTTTCAATTCGCCATTTTTAACGTCATAAGAACGGGTTTCACCAGTAAGGTAATAAGAAGCCTCAATCATGCCGCCATTAAGATTATAGTCAGTCATTGCATTGTTCACGATTGTTTTAGCTTTTGTAGTTTGAACATCAGCTAATACAGAGAATGAACCTTTTGCAAAAAAGCCTTCAAGGCCGAAATTATCGTCTGTAAGAACGTTAGTTGGGCCAACCATTAAGTTTGATGGGCCGTAATTATTTTGAACTGCGCGTGCGCCATAGCTGAATTTTGTGCCATTATTGCTGTCGCGGTGGCGTGCATGTGCGCCAACAACCAAATAATTGCCGCGTGCTGCGTTAAACGCATAATCACCACGAATTTCAGTATAACGTGATTCAGTCAAAGTCGCATTGTCAGTATTATCGGCTGTATCACCGTAAATACCGCCAACAACCATCCAATTGTCGCCATATTTGCGCGCAACCAAACCAGTGTTACGTTTATCTTGCGCAAAAGCTGCAGTTGCCATGCCGCGTTCAGTAGTCAAATGAACTAATGAAGAAGTTAAACCATCCAAAGAAGATGTGAAATAGTTTTGACCAACGATGAATTCAAGACCGTTATTATCATAACCAAGCCAAACATCATTGAATTCCAATGAGCCGCCAGATTTGAAAGTTGTTTCAGCTTTGAATGTGAAAACTTGGTTGAATTTGCCTTCAACGCCCAAACGCATACGGCGTGTTGCAAAACCTGAACCAGTTGTATCAGGTGTAACGCCAGAATAATCAGTTTTTTGTGCGTATGCGTCCATCATATAACGGCCGCGAATACGGAATTGGAATTGACCATCATCAGTGGTCCAACGTGGTGAACCTTTTGTCCAATCAACAGTTGTTGTTGGTACTTCTTGCGCCATTGCAGATGTTGCAATCAATGCACCCATAGCAATGCCAAGTAAAATAGTAGATTTTTTTGACATATCGTCCCCTCTCACGGATTGGAAAAACCAATCGTTAACGGGGGATTTAGAATTTGATTATGACATTAGGGTTTCATATTGGTGACACAAAATTGAAAACTACGTAACGAAAATATGACAAAGCCCCCGCCAATGTGACAGGGGCTTCATAATCATTAATAATGATAATTAATTTTGCGGCGCAGCCATAGCAGGCATTGTATTTACTTTTTGCGCTTCAGTTGCAAGGTCTTCGGCTTTCAATGGAATTAATCCACGTGCCACCAAATAACCTTTTTCGCCCGATGCTTTTGCAGACATAAATTCAGCACTATAGGCTTTAATTGACGGCAAATATCCCAAATTACCTTTTTTCACATAAAAGAATAATGAGCGTGATGCAGGGTAAGAACCATCAAGAATGGTTTTTACATCAGGTGCAACATTATTGATTTTGCTTGATTTCAATTTGTCTTTGTTTTCTTCATAGAAAGAATAACCAAATACGCCCAAGGCTTGTTTTGATGATGCAAGTGCTTGAACAATCAAATTGTCATTTTCGCCCATGTCTTTCCATGCGCCATCTTCACGAACCGCAGTTGAAGCTTTTTTGAACGCTTCTTTATCTTTTGCTTTAAGATCTTTCATGAATGGAACTTCTTCAGCGCCTTTTTCAAGAATCATTTCGGCGAAAGCATCGCGTGTTCCTGATGTTGGTGGTGGGCCTAAAACATCAATCTTTGTTTTTGGCAATGTTGGATCCACATCACTCCAAAGTTTGTATGGATTATCAACCAATACGCCATTCACAGGAACTTGTTTAGCCAAAGCTAAATAAAGGTTTTTGCGTGAAAGATTGATTTCATCGCCAGTTTTTGCATTGGCAAGAACAATACCATCATAACCAATTTTAAATTCAACAATTTCTTTAACGCCATTTTTTTGGCATTCATCATATTCGCTTTTTTTCATTGGACGTGATGCGTTCACAATATCAACAGAAGCCGCGCCAGAGCCAGCACAGAAAACTTTCATGCCGCCGCCTGTGCCTGTTGCTTCTACTTTTGGAACATTGCCATTATTTTGCGCGCCAAAGCTTTCTGCAACCGCGCTTGAAAATGGAAATACTGTTGATGAGCCAACAATTGCAATTCGTGTGCGAACTTCATTTGCTTTTTGACCGCAGGCGGCCAATGCGATTGCCGCCAATCCTAATGATAGAATAATTTTGCTGCTTTTCATTTTGGCCTCCTTAGCCTTTTTTTAAAAACCGATTTGGGTTCTAATATTAAAAATTTTAGTTTCACCATTGCCTTGCGGGCTATCAATTACATTTCCTGTTTGTAAAATTTGCCCGCGTGTGGCTTTGAATTTTGTAGTGGCAAATGACGAACGTATTATGACCCTTTCAATAGGATGCCAATTAATTCCAATCGAATAGCCATATTCAATTCCGCCGCGATTGCGCCAGCTTGAAATTGGTGCATTAATTTTGCCAAGATTGCCATCTTGTAAATCAAGATAATCAAGGCGTGAAACGATTGAAACCGCGCCAAAACCACCTTTACCAAGTGGGTGAATTGGTTTTACATAATCGGTCAACCCACGCACAATATTATAAGTTCGGCTTTCGCCCGTTAGAAAATATGAATTTTCCCAATATGCGCCATGAAAGTTCAAATTACCATCCAAAGTTCGCGCACTTAGATTTTGGGCCTCAAATTGGGTTGAAAATGGCCCTTTGGCGTAAAATAATTCACCGCCAATTGTGGCATCACTTTTGGCAATTGAACCTGTTTGTAAAAATTGCGTGCCAATTGGCATTTGAATTGGGCGCGAAGAATAAGAATAAAGCCCATCATCGGCACGATTTCTTAAGCGTAATAATGCGCCAAAATGTAAAATCTCATTCTTATTATTAATTGGCGCATAGGTTGTGCGCATTTGAAAATAGCGTTGGGCAGAAAAATATCTATTGGATGGAAGATTTATAGAGCCGCCATAAACACCCGCACTTAATTGCCAATTTTTTCCATATTTGCGCATTGCAATACCGACATTTCGCGGTGCCATTGCAAAGGCATTGGTAATTAATGAACGATTGGCAAATTGAATTACTGCCGAAGAAGTTTGCCCATCCAGCGAATTTACTTGGTGGTTTGAACCAAAATAAATTGAAAGCCCTGGTTTGTAATATTCAATATAGGCATCATCCCATGATGCTTTGGCATCGCCTTCGAATTGGTGTTCCAATTTATATTTTAGTTTGGTTCCAATTTTGCCATCCATCGCCCATATTATGCGCGTGAATAATGCGTCATTTTTATTTTCATCACGGCTTGGGCTGCTTGTTAATTCGCCAAAATCAGCATCAAAATCATAATAATCATATAATGCGCGCGCGCTAAGGTTTGCACTAAATGAATTGCCATATTTGAATTTTGGGGTCGTGCCTTCAATCTTAAAGCTTGCTTGTGCAGTGGCGTTTGATGCCATTAATAGACCGCTTAATAAGACGACATTGCTGATTAATTTTTTCTTCAAAACTTACCCCATTTTCTAAATCGGGCAATATAAAGTTTTCATGACACTTATATGACAAAAGGGCGCAAAACTGCGCCCTTAATGAAGTTTTTGTGAAAATATGACGTTTTTGCAAAACTACAGAAGTCTTGCACGCATTACTTGTGATAATAAATCAATCAATGAAACTGCAACAACGATTACAATTACAATCGCCGAAGTTTCTTCATGCTTGAATGCATTAATAGAATCAAACAGACTTTGACCAATACCACCCGCACCGATTAGACC
>JAPUEP010000081.1:3177-18428 GCA_027492515.1 Hyphomonadaceae bacterium | reverse complement strand
CCAAGGCCAACGGCAACAAGGAAAATAGTACCCATAACAAGGCCATCAACCGAACGTAAAAAATCCATTACGCGGCGCATCGGCAATACCAACCATGGAGGTGCAACATTTGATGCAGTCATAAAACCTAAAGGAACGGCAATAATCATAGCAAAGAATGTGCCCCAAAGTGCGATTTCAATTGTCAACCACATTGCAGCAACATAAGAACGCCATTCGGTAAAATCGGGACGGATAAAACGCGACGTAAACGCTTGCATATTTTCTGAATTTGAAAATAGACGCGGCAGTTTCACAAGTTCCACGGGAACGAATGAAACAATCAAAAGCATTGCCAAACCGCCCCAAAGTATAAGATCAAACATTCTGTCTGATGCACTTTTGGTTGGCGGTGTAAGGTTTATTGTTGAATTATTTTGAACCGCATTTGTCATTATTGGGCTCCTGAATTGATTTTGTCGATTGTTTCACGGAAAGCACGTTTTTTCACTGCACCCTCTGGATCTGTTGGTTCAGTTGGCAATTGCGCAGGGCGTTTTGCGGTTTTTTCCAGTTCCTGCACATCTTTCAGTGCCTTTTGGGCGCGCACCACATCATCAGGTGTGCCCTTATTTTGCGCTTGAACAAGATTTTCAGTGGCCTCCATTGCCCGCACTGGCAATAAATGTGTGTCATCAGCAGGTTGGAAAAGGCCAAATGATAGTGATTTTAAAATTGCGCGTTCGCGTTTTTGCTGTGCGGCATCACCTTGGCGACCATAATTTAAAAAGAATTTACGGATTTTTTCTTTTTTAACTGGATCCAAATCTTTGCGCCAAATGATTGGATCTTCTGGTAAGGTTGGTGAAACCCAAATGATTTTTACTTTTTTCAAATTGGCAGGATTATCAGCACCCAAAACTTCCAAAGAAGTTGTATTATTTGTGGCAACTGGAATTTGTCCATTTATAACCGATTGGAAATTTGCCTCATGTGATGCTGAACGAACAACTTTGAAACAATCTTGTGGATTAATGCCACGCGGTGCAAATAAATAAGCAAGTGGGGCAAGTGTGCCAGAAGTTGATGAAGCATCACCCATACCAAATTCTAATTTTTTGCCGCATTTTAAAACTTCATCAAGTGTTAATTTGCTATCCGCCTTGGTGATTAGAATTGAATTATAGCCATCAATCCCCGCTGCATCGGCAGAGCTAAGGAAAACCTCGGCCTTGCCCATTTTAACAACTTCAAGCCCTGGTTTATTTGAAAACCAACCAACTTGAACATTGTTTGAATTCATCGCCTGAATTTGGCCCGTGTAATTTGATGTAAAATATGGATGAATTGAAAGCCCGGTTTGCTTTTGCATATCATCCATAAAAGGCTGCCATCTATGGGTTGCATTTTGCGAATTTTCAGTTGCCAAAATTGCAAAATTAATATCCGCATTTTTCACACCCATTTGTTTATAGAGTGAAAAACCAGCAACAAAAACTAAGCATGCCGCCATCGCCCATTGTGCGATTTTAAGGCCTAAATCAGATTTTTGGGTGGCCTTAATTGGTGGTGGTGCTTCTTCTAATGCTGCTGCGCCACCTGATTCTTCATCATATTCTGCGCCATAAATTTCAATTAGCTTTTCGCGAACAAGCCCTTCTTTTGGCCCATCATAAACAATTTTACCCGCTTTAAGTGCGATAATTCTATCGCAAAATTTAAGGGCATAATCGATTTGGTGAAGTACGACCGCAATTGTCACACCGTCATTTTTGTTCAAATCTTCGCATAATTCCATGACTTTGCGCGCTGAAACAGGGTCAAGTGATGCCACTGGTTCATCAAGGAAGATTGCATTTGCACCCTGAACCAAAGCGCGGGCAATCGCGCCCCTTTGTTGTTGACCACCAGATAAAAGGTTTGCGCGTTGTGCAGCATATTCGGCAACGCCAACGCGCGCCAATGCATTCATACCTAATTCTTTATCTTTTTGCGGCCAATTGCCAAAAAAGCCTTTCCAAAATGGAAGGCGCCCCAAAGAGCCAAGCATGATATTTTCAAAAAGGCTTAGGCGGCCAACCAAATTAAATTGTTGAAACACAAAACCAACTTTTGAACGCGCTTCACGAACAGATGGCAATAATTCGCCATTTTTTTGAACGCCAACGCCCATTAAAGAGATTTCGCCGCTTCCTTTATCAGTAAGTATAAGGCCAGTTGATGCACGCAAAAGCGTTGATTTACCTGAACCTGATGGCCCAATAAGTGCCACCATTTCACCTTCATTAATTGTTACTGAAACATTATCTAATGCTTTGCGCGTTCCATAGGTACGCGTTAGATTCTTGGCCTCTAAAACTTTGCCCGCCATATTTGCCCCATTATACCTATTATAGGTTATCGCCCGTAATTAGGATTCGGGCAGGTGATTATTAGCGTCTTTTTACAAAGAGTCACGACAGATTTGTGACAAAAACCTGCCATCCGTTTGCAAATATGTCTTAGCCCAAATTACGCTTTCTAAATGGGTGTGCTTTATAAACGCCAAGAACGGTTAAGTCGGCGCAGAAGAATGATAATTCTTGCATCGCAAGTTGAACATTTCGCTCTTCTGGGTGGCCTTCAATGTCGGCATAGAATTGGGTTGCGTTAAAACTTCCGCCAACTTGATAGCTTTCAAGTTTTGTCATATTAACCCCATTAGTGGCAAACCCGCCCAAGGTTTTATAAAGTGCCGCAGGAATATTGCGAACCCGAAATACAAAAGTTGTTATATATTCGGCATTTTCTTCATAATTTGCATCTTCTGGCTCGTTGGAAAGAATAACAAAGCGGGTTGCATTATGGGGCGCATCTTCAACATTTTCTTGTAATATTGGCAAATCATAAAATTCGGCGGCAAGTTTAGTTCCTAATGCTGCCTGTGTTTTATCATTAATTTCGAAAATCTCACGAACAGCACCCGCAGTATCGGCAGTTTTTAATGCCCTTACATCCAATTTTTCAATAATCTTACGACATTGTGCAAGCGCCATAGGGTGGGAGCGTATTTGTTTAATGTCTTCAATTTTTGAACCTTTAACGCCAACTAATTGGTGTGAAATCGGGGCAAAATATTCGCCAATTATGAAAAGATTTGATTCGGGCAAAAGATGATGCACATCGGAAACACGCCCCGCCAAAGTATTTTCAATCGCAATCATTGCGCGTTGCGCTTTACCGCTTGAAACAGCATTAAACGCATCTTCAAAGGTTTCGCACGGCAAGGGGGCATAATCAGGGCAGGCAATATTAGATGCCATATGGGAATTAGCGCCAATTTCGCCTTGGAATGCAATATATTTTTGTGTCACTTTAATTCTCTTTATTCTTATAAAATTCGCGTGCCATTTCTAAATGGATTGGTGTATCAACGCCTTTTGGAAATTCATCAAAAACACCCGCATAGATTGTTAAACCCATTTCAAGTGCGCGTAATTGCTCAAGCTTTTCGCGCTTTTCGAGGGTTGAAGGCGGTGCTTTTACAAATTTTTCCAATGCGCTGCGACGGTAAACATAAAGACCAATATGGCGGTAAATTGGGCCATCGCCACTTGGGGCATTGGCGCGCGTAAAATACAGGCATTTGCCAGATTGGCCATTTTCATCAAATGCAACAATTGCTTTTACCACATTTGGATCTTGCTTTTCACTTTCATCATCAGATGGCGAAACCAAAGTTACAATATCGGCATCTGGCGTTTTTTCCATTAAATCAAGCGCAACATTTAAAATTGCGGGATCAAAAGTTGGCATATCACCTTGAAGATTAATGATTATGTCAAATTCATTTTTAGAATCATATTGATTCAAAGCCGCCAATACACGGTCAGAACCCGATGGAAGGTTGGGATCGGTCAAAACCGCCGCCGCACCTTCATTTTTAGCAGGTTCAATTATTTCTTCATCACCACTTGCAACTAAAATATCTTTTATATTTGAAAGCTTTGCACGTTCAATAACGCGCGCAATCATTGGTTTGCCACAAATATCAGCCAAAGGCTTATTTGGTAAACGTGTCGCAGCAAGGCGGGCAGGGATAATAATAATAGGTTTCATAGTCAGCCATTAGCACAATTTATAAGCCCTATTGGCATTAATGGTGCGGCATTTGCAACACTTTATGTAGAAAATATAAAAAAAAGGCATTTAGGGCTGATTTTGAGTGTATCAAAAGTCTAAGAAACAAATAAAAAATGTTGCAAGGTGTTGCGAGAGATTAAAAGAAATGCCATAGGCATTCATTGTGGTTTTTGGCTATTTTCGATAGGGGCTAAAGTAAATGAAACCTTCTATGTGGTTCAATATGATTGCTGGCGGCATTCTTGCAACTGGCGTTGGCATTATGGGCATTAAAATTTTTTCTGAAACTCTTTATGCAAATGACTTGAAAGCAAGTGGCTTTCCTGTTGATGCAGAAGCGGGTGCTTCGGCTGGTTCAAATGCTGGCCCACAATTGCCGCCTGATTGGGGCACATTGTTTGCTGACCCTGCAAAGCTTGCTGAACTTACTGCAAAAGGTGAGAAGAATGCAAAAGTTTGCGCGGCATGCCATGATTTATCACCTGCTGCGCCTAACAAAACTGGCCCTGGCCTTCATGGTGTAATGGGGCGTAATTCTGGTTCGGTTGCTGGCTTTGCATATTCAGATGGTATGAAAGCTTTGGGCAAAACTTGGGGCTATGATGAGTTGAATGAATTTTTAACATCGCCAAAAGCCTATGTTGCTGGCACAAAAATGAGTTTTGCGGGTTATGGTAAAGCTGATGATAGAATTGCAACAATTGCATATTTGAAATCAATTTCGCCAAATGCACCTGCTGTTCCTGCACCAGACCCTGCACGTGATCCTGCTAAAGCTGCTGCTGCGGCTGCTGCACCTGCTGCGGGCGAGGCGACAAATGCGGTTGCAAACGCTGTTGCGCCTGCTGCTGATGCAACTAATACAGTTACAAATGCGGCAACAAATGCGGTTGCACCTGCGGCTGCGCCTGCTAAAAAATAATTTTAGTTGAATGAATTAAATGGGGCGCCGTTTGGCGCCCTTTTTATTTATGTCTTCTAATTGTTCTTATTGGAAGATTATTACCTAAATATCGTTGGTTTGCTTCTTCTAATGGCTCTATTACGGTCATTAGATGATAGGCATTGGCATGTATGATATTGGTTTCATCAATCATGATTGCCACATGGCCTTGCCAGAAAATTAAATCATTGCGCTTAAGGCCCGATAAATCAGGTTTGATTTCAATATTTTGCCCTAATTCTTCTTGCATTCTTGCGTCGCGTGGTAAATTAATTGCGCATGCCCTAAATGAATTTTGCGCAAGGCCAGAACAATCAACGCCAATACTTGAATTCCCACCCCAAGTATAAGGCGCGCCAAGATACATTTGTGCAATTTGTGCGGGATCATCAAAATATTCATCAAGCGCACAAACATGTTTTGCAAAAACGAAACCCAATTCGCCGCAATTATAAAAACCGTTTTCAATCTCACCTTTTGGCAAAATTTGTGCGCCCAATGAAAGCGTTGAAATTATCCGTGATTTTATTGATGGTTCTTTGAAGCCATAGGTTCGAATAGTTTTAATTTTATGGCTTGGATTAAATAGATTATCGTCAAGGGCGCTGGTTTGTATATAGCCGACATAATTGTCACGCTCTAACTGCCCCCATGCAAAGCCATTTTTTATTTCATAAACGTCGAAAATATCACCCAACAATGCTTCGTTTAATGATGGGCTTTCAATATCGGGGGCAGACTTTAAAAATGCGCGTGGAACATTAATTTGCATTCTTTCGGCATCAACAAAATTTGGTGCCTCAATAATGCCTTTTAATTTGATTGCCGCAATATCATCGCGATACGGATTTATAGCTTTATCAAGGGTCAAATTATTCTGCCGCATAAGTGTGAAGATTATTTTCAATTGCAAATCTATTTTGAACAGGAATAGAATTCAACCCCTGTGAGATAATAGATGCAATATCCATAAGTCTTTGCGCACCTTTTTCGGTTGGCTCGATAAATACATTGCGGCGATCATTTTGGTCACGAACACGGTTTAAAAGGCCAAGTGATTGCAAGGCATCAATCGCGCGAACACTAGCAGGCTTTTGTAGCCCCAGTCGCTTTGCAAGGCCGCGCACCGTGTGGCGTTCCTCATCTAAATGAACGGTAAGAAGTAAGGCGGTTTGGCGTGCCGTTAAATCTGGGCCATCGCCTTTAATGGCACTATTGGTAATGTCGCGCCATAAGTCCAATGCATGTCGGTTCCCAAGTTCCATAATTACTAACCTTCTGATTCGGGTAAAAGAATCTGATTTGGAATCGGGTTCAAGAGTCTTTGTTATAGATAGACTGAAAATTTTTTTTGATTATGAAATTGTAGAAAAACCAAAAGCGCCCTTGTGAACAAGAGCGCTATCAATCTTAGCTTTAAGCTATATGTAATTAGTGGCACGCGCCTTGTTTAGCTTTGAAGCGTGGGTCAACTTTATTAATTACAAGAACTTTGCCTTTACGACGCACAACTTGGCAAGCCGCATGGCGGTTCTTAAGCGATTTCAAAGAGCTTTTAACTTTCATTTTCGAAATTCCATCAGTGTTTTGCCCAATCGGGCGAATTGCAAGCGCCGCGAATAACCCTTAGTTTTACAAGAGTCAATGTCACTTAGTCAGATTTGGGATATAAAGCGCATATTTTACTGACTATTTTTGCGCAAATTGTTTTCTTTAATAAGCTGTAAAACCACTTTTTCAATTAAGTCATAGGGTATTGGGTTTTTATATTTGAAAAGTAAATTACCCTTTGGGTTTGCATATGGTTTTACTTTTTCCAATAATTCGGCATCGCCCTTTATCGGTGGAAAAATGCTAAAATGGTTTTTGAAGGCCGCATAATAGAAAACAATGCCATTTTCATGAAATGACGGGATTTGATACGAAATTTTTTCGATTGCATTGGGCGCAAGTTTTTTACCAATTTGGCGGATTTTATTCAAAATCTCTTTTATATCTTCGGGAAAATTTTCGATATAATTATCAATTGGGTTTTTCATTTGCGGCGGCTTCATCTGAAACTTTGTCTTTAGGTTTAGGGTCAGCAGGGCAGATAATCACAACTTTCAAAGCGCCCCAACACGTTTTTTGACCAAAGCCATATTTAATATCAAAGCGCGAAAATAATTTAAAATCTGTGCGCTCGATTGGCAAATAAGATGCAATTGTGGTTGGCAATTTATTTTGCATTTTCATTAAATCGCGTAAATTTTGCTTTGTTGGATTTGTGAAATACATAAGTGCCATAAAGCCAAGTGCGAATATTAAAAAATTAAACCCTGGTGCTTTCTTCTTCATTTTGAATCCTAAATTATGCCATGAAACTATAATTACAACTTTTGCCACACTTGCCAAGTGTTGAAATTGTAACTATTCCAAATATGAATTACCATTCAACTTGGGGAAAATTATGGCAAAAACTGCACTTATTACTGGTTCAACATCTGGTATCGGCCTTGGAATTGCAAAAGCATTTGCACAGCTTGATTATAATATAATAATCAATGGCCTAGGTAGTGTTGAGCAGATTGATGAAACCATTAAAGAGCTTAAATCAATCACCAAGGGTGAAGTTATTTATGACGCAGCCAATATGCTTAAGCCCGATGAAATCGAAACTATGGTAAAAAATGCGCAGGATAGGTTTGGCGTGATTGATGTTTTGGTAAATAATGCGGGCATACAGCATGTTTCAAAAATCGAAGATTTCCCAACAGAAAAATGGGATGCGATAATTGCTATAAATCTTACAAGTGCATTTCATACAATCAAACATTCAATTGAAAAAATGGCGGATCAAAAATTTGGGCGCATCATTAATCTTGCATCTGCGCATGGTTTGGTGGCATCGCCGTTCAAATCTGCTTATGTTGCTGCAAAACATGGCGTTGTTGGCCTTACAAAAACTATTGCCCTTGAACATGCAAAAGATGGGGTAACAGTAAATGCAATCTGCCCTGGTTATGTTCGCACCCCATTAGTAGAAGCACAATTAGCGGATCAAGCCAAAACACGCGGCATCACCGAAGAAGAAGTAATTAATAACGTAATGCTTGTGGCGCAGCCAACAAAACAATTCATTACAGTTGAACAATTGGGCGCATTTTGTGTGTTTTTGGCATCTGATAGCGCCTCACAAATTAATGGCGCGATTTTATCAATGGATGGTGGCTGGACTGCGCAATAATTATCAATGACAGCGCGTAATTTTGTGATAAACAAAATCAGGAGGTGACTTCAATGAAAAATAAATTTTATTTTACTGTGGGTTTTGCATTATTATTTCTTGGCGCGTGTAATCCAAATCCGCACAAGACAATCACGGTGAAAGACCCAAATACGGGCGAAAAAACCGAAGTTGAAGTCACCAAAGGACATATGACCAATCATGTAAACCTAACAATCACCGAAGGTAAGATGCCAGAGGGAATGCCAGCCTATATAAAACCATATCCAAATGGCAAAGAATTCAAAGCAATGCATGCCAAAAACACCAAGGAAATGGATGCCAATAAAAAAGGTGAGGCATTGATGTTTAGCTTTGAAACCAGTGATGAGCCACAAAAAGTTGTTGATTTTTATAATAAAATCCTTTCCGAAAATGGCTATGAATCAAAGGCAAATATGACAATTGGTAAAATGGCAATGTCAAATTATGTGAATGAAGCGCAAAAAATGGCGGCTCAAATAATGGCAAGTTCTGAAGATGGTAAAAAAACCACTGCACAGATTATTGTTGAAAAAGGCCAATAGCAGCAAACTACTTTTAAAATCATCCTCAAAGGTATAAAGAAAGCTATTCACGAAATTTTTAGTGCCCCCCGCGTGAAAATGCGCATAGCACAGCCATACGGAGAATTTGATGTCCGAAGTTTTAATGCCAAAAGCCACCGCAGTTTGGTTAATCGATAATACCGCCCTTACATTTGAACAAATCGCACAATTTTGCGGCCTTCATCACCTTGAAGTAAAAGGCATTGCTGATGGCGATGTTGCCTCTGGTGTTCGCGGTCAAGACCCTATTGGTTCTGGTCAATTATCACGTGATGAAATTGCACGTGGTGAGGCTGATGCCACTTATAAATTGCAAAAGCTTCAAGGGCGCGTTTTGGATATTCCTGAAACAAAGCGCAAAAAAAGCCGCTATACACCGCTTTCACGCCGCCAAGATCGCCCAAATGCGATTGCTTGGTTCTTGCGCTTTCACCCTGAAATTTCGGTTGCACAAATTTCAAAATTGATTGGTACAACCAAAAACACAATTGAATCTGTGCGTGATCGTTCGCATTGGGATAGCGCGAATATTAAACCTGTTGACCCTGTTGCGGTTGGTCTTTGTGGTCAAATCGAACTTGATGCGGTTGTAAAAGCTGCATCAGCGAAAAAAGCTAAAGAAGCGCCAACTGAAGAAGTTGCAACAGAAGAATAAAAAAGGGGCAATAAATTGCCCCCATTCTTTAAAAATATGGCGGCAATTTATTGCCGCCTTTTTTAATTAGATTTTTTTGCCTTTTGATAAATGGGCAATCACCCAGCTACCAAGACCTAAAGTAATTAATACTGTTATCGCCAAAAACCCCAATGCGATATAGGCATAATTATCAACAACTAATGCGCGCAAAATCATTTCCAACTCCCTCAAGAAAAGTTGGTACATGATGAACTTAATATTAGATTTTGTTAATGTACAAATGTGTCGCGCGACAAAATGGCATAATTATTTTGTGGTTTTTGATTTCGTATTTTTCACAAAATAATAATAGATTATTGTTGCTATTATAACGCTTATAAGGCCAATAATTTCATTCTGTTGCGCAAGGAAAATTGTGCATATCATCGAAATTATCCCGATTGATGAAATAATCGGAAGGAATTTTAAATTCAAAGGTTCGCCAAAAATGGCAACTTTATCTTTTGCCAATTTCCATGCCGCCGCACATGATAAAATATAAAGTGCCGCCGTTGCCAATGAAGATAAAACCGCCAATTGCTCAAAGCTACCTGATATTGCAAGGAAAATGGCAAGGCCCGCATGGAAAATAATTGCAATATGTGGCGTTGCGTATTTTTTGTGAACTGCTGCAAGTGGTTTTGGTAATGAACCATCACGGGCAAAGGCAAACAAAATACGTGGTGCCCCCAATAAATCACTAGCAAGCCAAATGAAGCGCGATAATGATGCGCCAATAAGTAATATTATTCCAATCGGGGCAAAAACCAATTTAATACCATCGGCAAGTGGGTTATGCGATTTCGCCAAATCAGCCCCCAAAAGCCCCTGCGCAACAAATTGAATTGCAAGGTAAAGCACAAGAACAAAACCCATGCCGATAAATAATGCCTTGGGTATGGTTTTTTGCGGGTTTGCAACTTCACCGCTTGCACCCAATGGGGTTTCCATACCGCTAAAGGCGAAAATCGCCAAAATTATTGCGCGCCCAAATTGCGGGGAATCGCTTTTTAAGATTTCTTGATGACCATTTTTCAAAAGAAATGCGCCGCCAATAATAACAAAAAGCGCCAACGGAACTAATTTAACAATTGTTGCAATTCCAATAAAGCCCGCCGCTTTATCCGCGCCCAATATATTAATATAAGCAAGGCCACCAACGGCAATTATGATTATTGCGGGGCGCAATATATTTTTATCAATATTTGGCAAAAATGAAGCAACGCCATCGGCAAGTGCTGAAACAATTCCACCACACGCCAAAATTGCCGCAAGCCATAATAATACGCCCGCGATTAGGCCTGTTAATGGCCCAAATGCCGCCTCAACATAGCCATAAGAACCACCAGATGTTGGAACACGGCTTGCCGCTTCTGCAAAGCAAAGAACGATAGCGCTCATGGCGATTGCGCAAATTACAAAGGCTAATGGTGCTTTATCACCCGCATAATCTGCCATCGAACTTGGAAGGGAAAAAATACCCGCACCAACAACACAATTAACAATGCTAAAGGCAAGCCCCCAAACACCAACAACGCGCAAAAGACCATTATCGCGACTTGCTTCATGTTTTGCGATTTCATTTATAGAGCTGCCCATGCCAATTTCCTTTTTTATAATCTTTCATGAAAAATCAATTTTGGTCAACCTTTCAAAAATTTAACCTTACGGAATGTGCAAAGGTGAATTTTCATGTGAAACTGCGGTTGAAACCGATTTAAAAAACTGTATCTTTATCGTTAAACGAAAAGCTATACGCTTTGGGAGGGAATTTATGGATAGACGTTCATTTCTAACATTATCAACTTCGGTTGCAGGTGTTTCTGTTTTAGCAAATATGGGAATTGCAAATGTTGCATTTGCAGCAGTAAAACCAAAAATCGGAAATTTTGGTTTTGATATGTCGGGCCGCGATATGTCGGTTAAACCAGGTGATGATTTCTTTAAACACGGCGGTGGTAAATGGATGGAAACAAACCAAATACCAAATGACCGCACACGTTGGGGTGTTTTTGACCAATTAGCCGCCAAAGCTGAAGAAGATGTTCGCAATATCATTGATGATGTTGCCAAACAAAAAGGCGCAAAAGGAAGCGTTGAACAAAAAATTGGCGATTATTATTCTTCATACCTTGATGTTGATACAATCAATGCCAAAGGAATTGCACCTTTACAGGCTGATTTGGATGTAATTGCTGCATGCCAAACCCACGAAGATTTAGCAAAATTAATTGGTCGCCCTGATATTGCTGTGGCTTCGCCAATTGGTTGGGGAATTGGTATCGATGATGGCAATCCAAATCGTTATATTTTAACCATTAGCCAATCTGGCCTTGGCCTTCCTGAGCGTGCATATTATCTAAAAGATGATGCGCGCATGAAAGAATTGCGTGAAAAATATCCGCAATTTATCGAAAAAATGCTTAGCCTTGCGGGAATTGCGGATGCGAAAACCAAAGCCGCAAATATTATGGCGCTTGAAACTGAAATTGCCAAAATTCATTGGCCAATTGAAGATCGCCGTGATTCAACAAAAATGTATAATCTTAAAAAGCGTTCTGAACTTGAAACAATTGCGCCTGATTTCCCTTGGGCTGATGGTTTAGGTGCTGGCAAAGTTAATGATGTTAAAGAGCTTGTGATTGGTGAACTTTCGGCAATTGCGCCATTGGCAAAACTTTATAGAGCAACGCCAGTTTCAACATTAAAAGATTATATGACCTATCATTGCATTTCAGGCCAAGCAGGTATTCTTCCAAAAGATTTCGATGATGCAAGATTTGATTTCTTTGGCAAAACCCTAAATGGTGCCAAAGAACAACGCGCAAGATGGAAACGCGCAACCCAAGCGGTAAACGGCGCTTTGGGTGAAGCTGTTGGTCAAATTTATGTAAAACGCCACTTCTCTGCGAATGCAAAAGCGCAAATGTTGGTTTTGGTTGAAAACCTTCGCAAAGCTTTCAGACAGCGTATCGCTGGCCTTAAATGGATGAGTGCGGCAACTAAAAAAGAAGCCTATAAAAAACTTGATACTTTTAATCCAAAAATTGGCTATCCAAATAAATGGAAAGATTATTCAACCCTAGAAATTATGGCGGGTGATGCATATGGCAATTCAAAACGCGTTAGCATTTGGGAAAATGCTGACGAAGTTTCAAGGCTAAATAAACCAACCGACAAAGACGAATGGTTCATGAGCCCGCAAACAGTAAACGCTTATTATAACCCAGCTTATAATGAAATTGTTTTCCCTGCGGCGATTTTGCAACCACCATTCTTTGATGAAAATGCAGATGCGGCGGTTAATTATGGCGCAATTGGCGGGGTTATTGGTCACGAAATGGGCCATGGCTTTGATGACCAAGGTGCAAAATATGACTATAAAGGCGTATTGCGCGATTGGTGGAAAGACAGCGATGTTAAAGCCTTCAATGCTTTGGGCAACAAAATGGTTGAACAATATGGCAATTTTGAAGCTCTTCCTGGGGTTAAACTTAATGGCAAACTTACTTTGGGCGAAAATATTGGTGACCATTGCGGTGTAACTGTTGGTCTTACTGCTTATAATATCTCATTGAATGGTAAAAAAGCACCAGTCATCGATGGCTTAACTGGCGAACAACGCTTCTTCTATTCTTGGTCACAAGTATGGCGCGCGCTTATTCGCGACGAAGCCTTGCGTAATCAAGTTCAATCAGATCCGCATTCACCGGCTAAATTCCGCGTTAATGGAACGGTACAAAATGTTGATGCTTGGTATGCAGCATTCAATGTGAAACCTGGCGATAAATTATATGTTGCGCCGAATAAAAGGGTTCATATTTGGTAATTGCCCTCAAACCTTCGCCTTCGCCGCTTTGCGGCTCACTTGGCGGTTTGGTTTTAAGCGGGCAATAAAAAGCAAAAAGCGTGGTTTTTGCTTTTTATTGACATATATATTTAAAAAGGGCGCTTTTGGCGCCCTTTTTTAGTGAATTAGGGTTGGTTTGGCTTCGGGTTCGAATACCATATGGGCAATGCCGATTTTTTTTGCGGTTTTTATTAATGCGGCGATTTCAGGTTCCCAGCCTTTATCCTTTGGCGCAATCGGAAGGGCGGATTTAACATGAATATTGCACCAACCAAATTGACCCAAAGTATCATCCAAAATTGCGCCAGCATTAAGGCCATCATCCATAATATAGGTTTCAAGGCGTCCTGTACGTGATAATTCATCACAATCCACAATCGAAATCATCGGGCATTTAGCACCCTTTGCAACGCGCGGATTATAGCCTTCACAGACCACTGTGCCGACTAGAATGAATTGTCCCAAAAATGAACTATTTTTTTGCATGTTTTAATTGACGCAAACTTTAAGCCAGCTATTGTGGAACAATGAATAGCAAACCTTTTTTAATCGGAATTACGGGTGGTTCAGGCTCTGGCAAGACCACAATTGCACAAAGGCTTTTTGAAATCCTATCCCCCGATTGCACCAATATTTCAGAGGATGATTATTATAAAGACACATCAAAAATGGAAGGCTTTGGTCGGGCGGATTTTGATTATGATAATCCAATAATTCGCGATCATGAAATATTGCAAAATGATTTACACCTTTTTTCACAAGGAAAAGATTTTAATCAGCCATTATACGATTTTGTAAATCATTGCAGGTTTGAACATACAAAAGAAATAAGGCCCACCAAATATCTTGTGATTGAGGGAACGCATATTTTACACGATGCCAAAATCCGCGATTTATTGGATTTGAAAATTTTTATTCATACCGATGAAGAAATAAGATTTAAAAGACGCTTAGAACGCGATGTTAAAGAACGTGGCAGAAGCGTTGAAAGCGTTCACCAACAATATAATGCAATTGTAAAACCTGGCCATTATAAATGGACAGAACCAACAAAGGAATTTGCCGACCTCCTTTTATATTGTAATGATGAACCAAATATAAGCCAAGAATTACGCTTAAATCAGAATATTGACTTAATTTTAGAAAACATAAAAAGGCGCGCTGAATAATTTTATTAAAAAAACTAAAGCCCCCTTTTAAAAATGAATATGAATATCTATTTTAAGAAATGTTATCTTTGGTTCAGATTTCATATATATAATACACACACTCCCCGATGGATTAATTTGGGTTTAAATTTTAGGAATAAAAAATTGGTACGCTCAATTAATATATTTAAAAAAATTAGCCTTGTGGCAATTGGCGCTTTTGGTGCATTTGCTTTTGGTGCGTTTACCCCTTCTGATAGTAATGCACAAGGTGATGCTTATGCACGCCCACTTCCAGGGAATTGGAAGTTTGATACAAAGGCAGCAGGTTTCATTAATGAAAGCGACACACACTGCCTTTCACAAGCTGAAATTGACCGTTTTTATGCAAACCCATGCAAGAAAAACACTGTTTGCACATATTCAACCAAAAATTTCGCGCCCGATGGAAGCGTTAAATTGGTTGGTACATGGGTTGATAAGAAAAAACGCGTAAGCAAAATCAACACAAATGGCACATTCAAACCTGATTTTTTGCGACTTAAAGGCAATGTTACATATTACAACATTCCGATTCCAATCACGTTTGAAGCGAAACGTGTTTCTGCAACATGCCATTAATCGGCGAAACTAATTTCGTAAAATCCGAACAATAGCTATAAGAATGCCCCAAATTAGCAAAAATTTGGGGCATTCTTGCTAAAGGTGCAAAAAAAATAA
>JAPUEP010000081.1:0-3167 GCA_027492515.1 Hyphomonadaceae bacterium | reverse complement strand
ATTTAATTGATTTAAATGTTGAAATTTACGATAGACGAGGCGAAAAAAAGCAACTATTGGCTTTTATCACTTTTATAAAACCAAAAACTAAGGGGCATTGGCTTGAGCGAAACAGAAATCGCAAACGAAGGTGAAAATAATATTGACCTTGCACAAAATGGTGAAACACCTGCTGTAACTGAAAACGCGGTGGCAGATGGTGAAGCTTCAGCAGAAGAAAACACCCAAAAGCAAGATGAATTATTGTTAAACCCATGCGGTGAAATCGTATGGAATAATAATATTATTGCACGCCTTCTTCCAAACCAACCTTTATTCGCCCCTAAAATTGAACTTTTGGGTGAGGAGCTTAATCGTGATGAAACCGCAAATGTGGTTTTTGAACGCCTATATTCATGGCTTGATGAGCAGGTTCGTTCGGAATTATTTGCACTTACAAGATTAAAAGCTGCAATTGATTTTGTTCCAAGTGAAAATGAAGAGCCTGCAATTGCACAAGAAGCCGCACCTGTTGCAAATGAAGAAAACACCGAAGAAGCACCTTCAGAAGTTAAAGAAAACACTGCCGCACCAGTTAAAACGCCAAAACTTCCATTAAGTGATATTGCCAAGGCTTTGGCAATAAAAGTTCATGAAGCAAATGGTATTTTGGACCGCGCATTGGTTGAAAAAGAAATTCATGAATTAACCCAAGATAATCGCCGCGAATTGCGCAATTTTGGTGTTAAATTTGGCCGTAGCGCAATTTATCTTCCGCTTTTGTTAAAGCCAAAAGCTGCAAGCCTTAATGCAATTCTTACCCATTTTTCAAAAGGTAAATCTGGCGAAGTATTTGTTCCACGCATGGGCGTTACATCGTTCAATGCGGTTGATGGCGTTAATCAGGAAGATTATATTCTTACAGGATTTAAAAATATTGCGGGCCGTGTAATTCGCCTTGATATTCTTGATCGTGTAATTGATGCATTGTTTGAAGCGTCAAAAGAAGCAAAAGGCCCAATTGCAATGCCGATGGCGGTTGTTTCTTTACTTGGTGTTTCCAATGAAGTTGCGTGCAATGTTGTCGAAGGGCTTGGTTGGGAAAAAACAACCGATGAAGAAGGCAATGTAAAATGGTCATTGCCGAAAAAACGCTTTGTCCCACGTGCGCCGCGTAATGAAGCGCCAAATACAGGTGAAAAGCGTTTTGAGCGTAAGTTTGATAATAAGCCAAGGCCGCAACAAAACCAAGGCTATGGCAAAAAACGCAAAGATAAAGACATTAAGCCAAAAGTGCGCCATGATTATAAATCACGCGAAGATAGCAATATTGCCGACAGTCCGTTCGCAATTTTGGCAAAATTAAAGGATAATATGGGCAATTAAGGCCAAAATTCACCAATAAGCACACTTTATATAAGTAAAACTGCATAAAGTGTGTGGGTGCGGCGTTTGTTTGCCTTGACCAAAAGAATTTTTTGACGCAAATCGCCCTTATATTAATTTCAAGGAAGAATTATGACTTATATCGTTACCGATAATTGCATTAAATGCAAATATATGGACTGCGTAGAGGTTTGCCCAGTTGATTGTTTTTATGAGGGTGAGAACTTCCTTGCCATTCATCCTGATGAATGTATTGATTGCGGGGTTTGCGAACCTGAATGCCCTGCTGATGCCATTCGTCCTGATTCTGATGACGAGCCTGATGGCAAATGGCTTAAAGTGAATACTGAATTTGCCAAAATATGGCCAAATATCACCGTAAAAGGTGAACCGCCAGAAGATCGTGAAAAATTTGACGGTGAAAAAGGCAAATATGAGAAATATTTCTCACCTAAACCTGGCAAGGGTAGCTAGGCTTTGATTTTAGCAAAAAAATTTACGAATTAATCATTATTAATAGTGATTAACCAATTTTTTGCATAAATAACAAAGAATTGCGCGCAGGGCTTCACTTTCTTGTATTTTTGTGTTAAGATGTCCTTGTCGGGTGCTAATTGCCCCTGTTTAACAAAGAGAACACAAATTACCCAAACAGGCGCCAATTTAAAATGAATAAATAATTATTGCTTTCGGGATTTGTCTTCATTGGCGTCTTCCAAGCATATTTCTATTTGTCATTTGGTTTGTGCCTTTTAGAATAGGAAACCATTATGAGCGAACAAGCAATTCTTGAAGCTTTCAAAGTTGATGATTTTGTCGTTTATCCTGCACATGGCGTTGGTCGTGTTACAGGTGTTGAGACCCAAACAGTGGTCGGGATGAAATTAGAAGTTTACGTAATTTCTTTCACGCAAGACAAAATGACACTTAGGGTTCCGGTTCAAAAGGCGAAAGCTGCGGGTCTTCGTGGTCTTTCAAATGCACGTATCGTTGATGATGCTTTAAGAACACTTACTGGCCGTGCGCGTATTAAACGTGCAATGTGGTCACGCCGCGCACAAGAATATGAAGCAAAAATCAATTCTGGTGATTTGATTTCAATTGCCGAAGTTGTACGCGATTTACACCGCAATACTGACCAACCTGAACAAAGTTATTCAGAGCGTCAATTATATGAAGCGGCGCTTGATAGAATGGCGCGCGAATTTGCGGCAATTGATAATTGCGAAAAAGATCAAGCGATTGCAAAATTATCAAGCACTTTGGCAAAACGCGGCGCGGCAGCGTAATTTTCATTTTAAATTTTTAATTAAGGCGCGGCTCTGTCCGCGCCTTTTTTATTGCGGGTAAAGCGAGGGAAGGGATATTTATAGTTGTAAATTCAATGAGTTAACACGGGGTAACCCCAAAAAATACTTAAATTTGCTTACGTTTCATTAGGGAAATGAACATAGTAAATGAACCATAAAAATAAAAATGGAGATGATTTTGCCCGCTATAAAAAACTATAATGATTGGACTTTATCAAAAAAAATTATTGTTGGAATCACAACCCTAATTCTAATTTCACTTGGATTTTTTACAATTATTGTTGCTTGGCGCTCTTATGATTTGGCGATGAAAAATGCGCAAAATAACGCGCTAATTAGTGGTGAAAAAGCGGGCGAATTTGTAAAAGAATTTTTTGCTGAATCCATGTCACGTTCTGAAAGCCTTGCACTTGCGATACAGGTTCAAAACGATATGGGCGCAAATCGCAAATATCTTGATAATCTTACAAAGCAATCAATTCAAAGTGCGCC
>JAPUEP010000080.1 GCA_027492515.1 Hyphomonadaceae bacterium | reverse complement strand
TGGTGGTGCATCTGCAACTTATGGTTCAGACGCTTTGGCAGGTGTTGTTAACTTCGTAATGAAAGATGATTTCAACGGCCTTCAAATCACTGGTCAAGCAGGTAGAACTGAAGCTGGCGACGGCGCTAATTATGATACATCTGTAATCTTAGGAAGCGATATCGCAGACGGCAAAGGCAACATTACTGCATTTGCATCTTACTACAAACGTGACCAAGTTCTAGCTGGCCTTCGTGATTGGGCAACTTATTCAAATGCTGGTGGTTCTGCAACTGGTGTTGCTGGTCGTGCGGATAACGTTCCTTTGAACCCGTTCACAGCTTTGCCAACTGCTGCTGGCTGTGCTGCTGGTACATCATCTGCTAACCTTTCATTCGCTACAAATGGCGCGGCTCGTGGTTATTGTAATGATTTCGACATGACTGCTGCGGTTAATGATCGTTACAACTTCTCACCTGTAAACAACTTGATGTCACCTGGTGAGCGTATTTCAACTGCGGTTTTTGGCAAATATAATTTCTCTGATAATGTATCAGGTAAATTGGAATTATTCTATACAGATAACCGTCAATCAAGCCAATTGGCACCTACACCAATGACTGGTTTGAACGTATCAATTGATAATCCGTTTATCACGCCTTCTTTTGCTGCTGCTTTGGCTTCTCGTCCAAATGCAAGTGCCGACTTTGTATTCCGTAAACGTATGGAGCAAGTTGGTGCACGTATCCAAGAGCACAATAATAAACAATTCCAATTTGTTTCTGGTTTGAATGGTACAACTGCAACAGGCTTTAAATGGGATGTGACTGCATCTTATGGCCGTACTGAGTTTAAAGACGCAACTTATAATGACGTATCACGTTCACGTATGGTTGCTGCAACTCGTGGTACTGCTGCTGGTTCAAGCACTACATCTTGCGGCGCTGCAATTCTTGCAATCTTCCCAACTTGTACACCATTTAACCTATTCGGTACTAATTCTGCATCAAAAGCAGCTGTTGACTTTGTTCGTTTGAACTTCACAGATACAACTGTATTTGAACGTACTGTATTGAACGCAAACATTGGCGGCAAATTGTTCACTATGCCTGCTGGCGATGTTGATTTCGCTGTTGGTGCTGAATATCGTAAAGATGATTTCGCATTCGAACCAGATGCTGCGCACGGTACTGGCGATATTTTTGGTTTCAACGCTGAAAAACCAGTTTCTGGTGGTTTTGACGTAACTGAACTTTATGGTGAGGTTTCTGTACCTCTTCTTGCGAATGTTGCTTTTGCTAAATATGTTGGTTTGGAACTTGGTGTTCGTCACTCTAACTATTCATCAGTTGGCAACACTGATTCTTATAAAGCAGGTGCTGAATGGAAAGTTAATGATGACTTCCGTCTTCGTGCTATGTACCAACGTGCAAGCCGTGCGCCTTCTTCGTTTGAATTGTACCAAGCAGGTGACCAAGGCTTCCCAGCATTTACTGACCCATGTTCAACTAAAAACGTGAACAATGGTACTACACGTACATTGTCTGCGGCTACTATTGCTTTCTGTACTACCCAACTTGGATTTAATCCAGTTACAGGTAATTACGTTCAGCCTAACTCACAAATCGAAACTGAAATCTATGGTAACCCACATTTGAAACCTGAAACAAGCGATACTAAAACTTTTGGTTTCGTTTACAGACCTTCATATGTTAAAAACCTTGCTGTTACAGTTGATTACTATGACATCCAAGTTAAAGATTATATCAACACACTTTACGGTGGTGCTGCTGGTACTGTTGCGGCTTGTTTTGCAAGCGGCAGCATGACATCTTCTTCATGCTTCAATTCAGATATCGGCAAAGCTGCAATCTTCCGTTTGAACACTGGCGAGTTGAAAGTTCGTACTTCAACTGGCAACGTGTCTGAACTTTCAACTAAAGGTGTTGACTTGACTGTTGATTACCGCTTGCCTCTTGGCTGGTTGGTTAAATCTGGCGGTATCTTTGATGACAAGTTGAATGTTAACCTTCTTGTAAACTACCTAAATTCATATGAGCTTGATGGCGTAGAATATAAAGGCACTGCTGGTGCTTATAATATTTCTGCAACTTTGCCAGAATATAAAGCTACTATGTCTCTTGGTTACAAAATTGGTGACGTGAAACTTACTACCAATACTACTTATTATGCTAAAATGGATAACCAAGGTAATATTCCTGACTTCCAAGATGGTGGTTATATTGGTACACCTGCTTACTTCGTAACTGATGTTCAAGCTCGTTGGAATGTTTCTCCGCGTACTGAATTGGTGTTCGGCGTAAACAACGTAATGGATAAAGAACCACCAGTATTTGATAACTCACCTGATGGTAACACTGACCCTAACTCATTCGACGCATTGGGCCGTGCATATTATGCAGGTTTCAAATTGAAATTCTAATCGAATTGAAATCTAAATTAGAGGGCGGCATTAATTTGCCGCCCTTTTTTATTTCTTATATTATTGATTAAATTACGCTTTTGATAATGTGGCTATTTTTCCGATCATGCCTTTAGCCCTATATATGCAAATAATAACGCGCAGTCAGTTAATCTTCGTTGTGTAAAAAAGTTAACAGATAAAGGGGGCGCATTACGCTTAAATGGCAGGTCGATGTTTGTTCAAATGACTCGCATCGCTTATCGGAGGGTAAAAATGAAATCAACCAAACAAGCAAGTAATATACGTAATATATTGCTTGCCGGAACAATTATTTCGGGTGTGGCGTTTGCTATTCCTGCATCTGCTGAAGAGGCAAAGACTGGTGAAACAGTTGTTATCACTGGTACACGCATCGCGAAGAAAGATTATACTTCGCCAAGCCCAATTACTACT
>JAPUEP010000079.1 GCA_027492515.1 Hyphomonadaceae bacterium | reverse complement strand
TTCGATACATGGGATTTGTACAAGGCCGCCAACAGGGTCGCAGGTAAGGCCCAAATTATGCTCCATTGCGATTTCGGCGGCGTGTTCGATTTGTTTTGGACTTCCACCCCAAATAGCGGCAAGCCCCGCCGCCCCCATTGAGCAGGCAACCCCAACCTCCCCCTGACAACCCATTTCGGCGCCAGAAAGTGATGCGCGTTGTTTATAAATCATGCCAATTGCGGCGGCGGTTAAAAGGAAAATGGCGATTTTTCCGCCCGTTTTACAATCATTTTCATCATATCCATCTTGTGCGCAATAATATTTAATCAAGGATGGAATAAGGCCAGATGCGCCATTGGTTGGCGCGGTTACCACCCTTCCCCCATCGGCATTTTCTTCGTTGACCGCCATTGCATAGACATTTAGCCAATCAAACAAACGTTCCAATTCCTGTGAAGGTGGGCCATTTTTTAGGGTTTCGTAGAAAGTGCTGGCGCGGCGGCGAACATTAAGGCCGCCTTGCAAAATCCCTTGGGTTTTAAGGCCGCGATTTATGGCATCATTCATACATTCCCAAATTGCCAAAATCCCTTTTTCGGTTTCCGCGCGCGGGCGAATTGCGTCTTCATTTTTTAAAATCAAATCAGCGATTGAGATTTTCAATTTATCGCATTTTGCCAATAATTCGGCGCCAGAAGTGAAAGTGTAACGCGAATTTTTGGCGCGGGTTAAAATATCATCTTCAAGGGGTTTTAATAATTGTTCACGGCTTGCAATAAAACCGCCGCCAGTTGAATAAAATTCACGCGAAAAAACCTCTGTTTCATCATCATAAATTCTAACTATCATGCCATTCGGATGAAGTTGTGGAATAATATCACCGAGTAAATCAATGTCTTGGCGCATGTCAAATGGGATTTGATATTTGCCCAAGGCATCAATTTGCCCCGAATTTTCAATTTCAACCAATGCACTTTCGGCAATATATTTTTCAATGCTCTCTGGTTCAAAACCCAAAAGCCCCCAAATGCTGGCCTTTATTGTGCCATGCCCAACACCCGTTAGAGCCAAGGAGCCTTGAAGTTCAACCACAATACGGCTTGCACTTTCTAATAATCCTTTTTCATCGGCTTCTTGCAAGACACGCTTGGCAATACGCATCGGGCCAGTTGTGTGGGATGATGATGGGCCAAGGCCGATTTTGAAAATATCAAATGTGCTGAACATTATTTTTTATTACCTAATAAGAACAAGAACGGAATTTCCAATCTATCGGCCCATGCGCCCTCTGAATGATTGGTGCCTTTAAAAATATGTGATTGAAAGTAATTATCATTTTTTTGATATTTTGAAAAATACCAATCTTCGAACCCTTTTGAATATGGGCGATATAATGCATCCAAAGTTTCATCGCCATGATCAATATAAATATGATATCTTTGCGGGTTATAGTTTTTTGAAACCAAATAATTTTCAAATGCATTATCAATATTTTTTACAAATTCTTCGGGGTTTTCATTTGCATTCACGGGTGAACCCAAAAGCCAATGCATTGATAATGATGCCGATTGACCAAAAACTTTTGGATATTCCATTTGGGCATAAAATGAAATTAAGCCGCCCATGCTTGAACCCATAATTGCGGTGTCTTTGGCGCGTTTTGACACTTTATAATTTTTATCAATATATGGTTTTAATTCTTGAATTATGAATTTTAAATATTCATCAGAAAGTGGCACGCCTTCCCAACCCTTTTGAATTTTATCTTGCAAATCAGGCGCAAGATTTGAATAAATTTTATTCGGTAAATATTCGCGCCCACGTAATTTGGTTGACCAAATGCCAACAATTATAAAGGGTTCAATTTTGCCTTCATTAATTAATTTTTGTGCGGTTTTACCTGCGCCCCAATCTTTATGGCTTAGGGAATGTGATGGTTCGAAAAGATTTTCGCCATCTTGCATATAAAGCACTTTTAACGGCTTTTTGATTTTATCATAATTATCAGGCAGCCAAATCGAAACATTGCGATTAATCACATGTTGCGATTTGAAATCTTTAATTTCGACAATTCGCCCCTGCGCATTGGCAAAACCCGCAGCGAAAAATGTAAAAAAAACCACGCTAATGGTTTGGAATAAATTATTTATTCTCAACTTCCTGCCCTTTGAATTGGGTGCGGTCAATGCCGCACCCTTTATCTATTTCAAAAATTCATTTACCGCTTTTGAAAATTCGACTGGCTGATCATACATGATGAAATGAAGCGAATTATCAATACGTTTTAATGTCATATTTGGAACATCTTTATAGGCATTCTTATATAGATTATCGACTTGTTCAACACTTAAACCCATTTTTGCATCATAGCCATAAATAAGTGTCATTGGAATTTTATTATTTTTAAGTTCAGGGCGTAAATCCAAAACCATCAAATCTTGAACACCTTGGGCAATGGCATAACGATTTGAATTTATTGACCAATCAAGCACCAATTTTTGTTTATCTTCGGCTGTAACTAAACGCGCGATTGCGGTCTTTTGATTGGTTTCATATTGTTCATTGCTTTGGGCTTTAATCATATTTGCAAAAGCTTTGGCCTGCGGCTCCATAATTTGTGGGGTGGCCTGTGGGCTAAAAAGTAAAGAATAGAAAGTTAAGGCATCAACCACAAGAACTTTGGAAACTAAATTGGGATTACGGGCATTTATCGCCATTGATAATTCACCACCCATCGAATGACCAATTAATGCAGGCTTTTTAAGCTTCTTAATTTTAATAAAGTTTGCAATTGAATTTTGCGCATTTTCAAAAATGCTTCCTTTTTCCTCGGCAAGTTTTAGACCCGCATAGCCTTTTAACTGAACCATATGAACACGGTTTTTCTTTGCAAGTTCCGGCACAATTGT
>JAPUEP010000078.1 GCA_027492515.1 Hyphomonadaceae bacterium | reverse complement strand
ATAATTTTCAAGCCATGCCGCACCTTCTAAATCAAGGTAATTTGTCGGCTCATCCAAAATCAACAAATCAGGCTGTGAAACCAAAACGCCCGCAAGTGCGGCGCGCATACGCCAACCACCCGAAAATTCGCGGGCAGGGCGGTTTAAATCTTCTTGCTCAAAACCAAGGCCGACCATGATTTCTGCGGCGCGTGCCTCAGACGAATAGGCATCAATATCCAAAAGGCGGGCGTGGATTTCGCCAATGCGATGGGGGTCGGTTGCGGTTTCGGCCTCTACCATTAATGCATGGCGCTCTAGGTCTTGTTCAAGCACCATTTCCATCATTGGCGTGTCGGACGCGGCAACTTCTTGGGCAACAAAACCCATTCTTGCACCGCGTTTTAATTGGATTGGTGAATTGGGTTTGCCAATTTCTTCGCGAATTAATTTCAAAAGGGTTGATTTACCCGTGCCGTTTTTGCCAATAAGGCCAACTTTCCAGCCATCGGAAATAAAGCATGACGCATTATCAAATAAATGACGCCGCCCAAATGAAAATGTAAGTTCGCTAATCTGTAACATGCCACCCCTTTAGGGGAGGGGGCAGGATTTGTCACCATTTCTAATGCAAAAGAACAATTTGCCATATTGTAATTTTAAAAAAGCCTCTTAAGTTCGAAAAAATCGAACAAAGGAAATTTATATGTCTGTTGATGCGCTTTTTAAACCATTTGAGCTTAAAACAATTAAATCAAAAAACCGTGTTGTAATGGCGCCGATGACGCGAACCATGTCACCAAATGGTATTCCAACTGATGATGTGGCAACCTATTATGAAAAGCGCGCAAAAGGTGGGATTGGTTTAATCGTAACCGAAGGCACGGTAATTGATCGCCCCGCTTCAAAAATGACATCAGATATTCCAAATTTCTTTGGTGATGCATTACCCGCTTGGAAAAAAGTGGTTGATAGGGTTCATGCGGCGGGTGGGCAGATTGCGCCGCAAATTTGGCATGTTGGCAATGTTGGCATGTATCCTGGCTGGTCGCCAACACCAATCGACAGCCCATCAGGCTATATCAAGACCGATGAAAAAAATGCCGAACCAATGAGCGAAGAAGCCATTGCCGATACAATCGCAAAATTTGCGCAAAGTGCGAAAGCCGCCAAAGATTTGGGCTTTGATGCCATCGAATTACATGGCGCGCATGGTTATTTGATTGATCAATTCTTCTGGAATGGCCTTAACAAGCGCACCGATAAATGGGGTGGCGCAACAATCAAAGAACGCAATGCCTTTGCCGAAGCGGTGGTCAAAGCCTGCCGCGAAGCGGTTGGCGATGATTATGCAATCATCATTCGTATCAGCCAATGGAAACAGCAAGATTATAATGCGCGCATCGCAACAAACCCAGATGAAATGAGCGAATGGCTTGGTGGTTTGGTTGATGCAGGTGCGGATGTTCTTCATTGTTCACAACGCCGCTATTGGGAACCAGAATTTGAAGGTTCGGATTTAAACTTTGCAGGTTGGGCAAAAAAACTTATTGGCGCCCCAACAATTTCGGTTGGCTCGGTTGGCCTTGATGGCGAATTTTTAGGAGCATTCAGAGGGCAGTGTTCAAATGTTGCAGGCATCGAAAACTTGCTTGAGCGCATGGAAAAATACGAATTCGACATGATTGCCGTAGGCCGCGCCCTAATCACCGACCCCGATTGGTTGTTGAAAATCAAAGAAGGCAGATTGGAAGAGTTAAAGCCATTTGATAGACGCGATTTGGCGAGTTTATAGGCTGCTAATTGCTTCCCTTGAGGGAAGCTGTCATGCAAAGCATGACTGAAGGGTGGATGTTTCGTGGCATACAATGTCGCAAATAAACAACTGCCACAGCCACCCTTCCGTCAGGGCTTCGCCCTGCCACCTTCCCTCAAGGGAAGGAATTAAGTGATTTTAACCCATCCAATGCCCTATCCCTCGCAAATTTGTGGTCAATAATTGGCAATGGGTAATTGCGTCCTAGAATTACATTTGCTGATTTCAAAACTTCAATTGGCGCATCTTTTGGAAAGTGGATAAATTCATTGGGAAGGCTTGATAATTCGGGAACCCATTTACGCACATATTCGCCGTTTGCGTCAAACTTTTGACCCTGCATTATCGGGTTGAAAATCCGAAAATAGGGGGCGGCATCGCTGCCGCAGCCTGCAACCCATTGCCAGCCTGCGCTATTATTGGCTAAATCGCCATCTAATAAGCAATCCCAAAAATATTTTGCGCCATCTTGCCAAGGTATCATTAAATGTTTGACTAAAAATGATGCCACAATCATGCGAACGCGATTGTGCATATAGCCTGTTTGCCATAATTGGCGCATTCCAGCGTCAACAATTGGATAACCTGTTTGCCCTTTTTGCCATGCTTTGAGGGATTTTTCATCAGACACCCAAGGGAAGTTTTCAAATTGGCTTTTAAGTGGGCGATTTGGCATTTTCGGATGGCGTGAAAGTAAATGATACGAAAATTCGCGCCACCCAATTTCAGCCAAAAATTTATAATAATTATCAATTGGTTTGGGGCAGATTTCATGAATTCTTGCCCAAATTTGCGCGGGGCTTATTTCACCAAATCTTAAATGTGGCGCAAGGTAAGAGGTTGAATTTTGTGATGGAATATCGCGCCCATTTGAATAATTTTCAATGCGCGGTAAAAAATCTTCAAGCCGTTGATGTGCCGCTTTTTCACCAATATTACGCGCAAAACCACCCGTCCAATCGGGATTTTGGGGCAAAAATTCCCAATCATCCAAATTATCGCTTTCAATACCTTCAATGGTTTCAAACGATGGCGGCGCGCCAATTGGTTTGCGAACTTGGTCTGATGCAAAAACGGCCTTAAAAAATGGGGTATAGATTTGAAAATC
>JAPUEP010000077.1 GCA_027492515.1 Hyphomonadaceae bacterium | reverse complement strand
CCTTCAATTCACCCGTATACATTTGCGCAGTCGGCAAAGTACCAGAGAATGGGAAGATGAATGAATTATTTGTTGCATATTTTAAAGGTAAATCACCATCACGCGTTTTTTCATTCGCAAGGCGTAATTTCATGCTTAAAGTATCATTTGGCGTTGCATAAAGCATTCCAGAGAATACATTAGTATCCTTAGTATCAAGATTTCCACCGGTAAGTGTGTTTTTAAAATAACCATCACTTTGATTATGAACCGCACCTATTCGATAAAATAATTTGTCGGCGATTATCGCACCACTTGCAGATGCATGGGCAGAAATTGTATTATTGCTTGAATAATCAAGGCGTGCTTGCGCTTGAAATTCACCACTTGGTGGCTTTGAAATTATATTTATTGCGCCTCCGAATGTATTGCGCCCATAAAGCGCACTTTGCGGGCCTTTAACCACTTCAACGCGGGCAACATCGTCGCCAATCGACGCATCCATGACAACACGTGACGATTGATAAACGCCATCGATGAAAAATCCAACGTTAGGCTCACCAATTGTTGTTGATTGACCACGTATAACAGGTGTCGCTGCCGCCCCGCCGAATAAAGGTGAATAAGTAAAACCTGGCGTCATCTTTGCCACGTCTTGAACATTATTCGCGCCCGTGTTTTTTAATTCTTTTTCGGAAAAAGACGCAATTGAAAGCGGAACAGATTGTAGTTTTTCTTTTCTTAGGCGCGCGGTAACAATAACTTCTTCGCTATTGCTTGATTTTGTTTCTTGGGCGTATGAATTTGTTGATATTGCCAAAATTGCTGTTGCTGCAACGCTTGCCAATAAAAGATTATTTTTTGCTTTCCCAGATTTATGCATTATGTCCCCCTATGTGTTTTTTGCTTATTTTTTCTTGCGATAAATATTGCATATTTTATTAAAGTTACATTTGCAACTAAAATCAATTAAAAACACTCAAAAACTGTCACTTTAGGTCTTTTGACGCAGTTTTAGCGGTATATTAAGCTATATTTGGAAAAAAAATCTAAGACAGGGTGGTTTATTTCGCTAATTTGCAAATTTTTTTATGGAGAAAATTTAGAATTAAATTATTTTTGACATCAAAATTAGAGTTTTACAGGTTAATATTTGCTTTTATAATCGTAAATAAACTTTTTTGATTGATTTTGAGTGATTTCTTGTGGCGGGTTTCGAAGATTCGCTTTGCCGTAGGAAAATTAACAAAATTAACAAAGCAAATAATTAAAAACTTATGTTGCAATTTAGGATGAATGCATAATAATGATTGTGCGAGGAAGGCAATGCAGAACAAAAATAATATAGAAAACAAAAATATAATTGGTAAATTTGATGCATTACAAAGTTCATTGCTTCCAATTCTGCATGAAATTATGCATTCAAATGGCAAAATCTGTGAAGATGATATTAGAAATATTGCCACTCACTTAAATCTCTCCCGCGCCGAAGTTTGGGGTGTGGTTTCGTTTTACTCTGATTTTAAAAATGAGGTTTCAAAAACGCATATCCAGATTTGTAATGGTGAGGCGTGTCAGGCGCAAAATAGCGAAAAAATTGCCACTGAATATTTAAAGCAAAATGGCCTTGAATGGGGTGAAAATTCAAATGGAATTTTGGTTGAGAAAATCTTTTGCCTTGGTCTTTGTTCACGCGGCCCTGCGGCAATGAAAGATGGTCAATTAATTGCCAATTTTGGGGGCGATGAATGAGAGTTTTTATTCCCCAAGACAGCATTTCAATTGCATTGGGCGCAGATTTAATTGCCAATAAAATCGCACAATCTGGGCATGAAATTATCCGCAATTCATCACGTGGCCTTCACTTTCTGGAAGTTATGATAGAGGTTGAAATTGATGGCGCGCGCCACGGTTTTGGCCCAATTTCAACCAATGAAATTGATGATTTAATCGCAAATAATTTTGCAAAATCACACCCAAAATATTTGGGAATTGTTGATGAATTAAAACTTATAAAAGCGCAAAATCGCCTTTCCTTTGCAAAATGCGGTATAAATGACCCATTGGATTTTGATGGATATTTAGCGTTTGGCGGCGGCAAAGCATTGGAAAAAGCCAAAGCAATTGGTGCGCAAAAAACCATTGATGAAATCAAATCATCTGGCCTTAGGGGGCGCGGTGGCGCTGGCTTTCCTGCTGCAATAAAGTGGCAAACTGTTAGGGATGCCCTTTCAAACCAAAAATACATAATCTGCAATGCCGATGAAGGTGATAGCGGCAATTTTGCGGATCGTGCCTATATGGAAGGCGACCCATTCGGCCTTATCGAAGCAATGGCAATCGCGGGTTTCGCATTGGGCGCGTCAAAGGGTTATATTTATGTTCGTTCCGAATATCCGATTGCAATCAAAATCTTAAAGGCGGCAATAGAGATTGCAAAACAACACGCTTTGCTTGAAAATTTTGACCTTGAAGTTTTTGTTGGGGCGGGCGCTTATGTATGCGGCGAAGAAACCGCGCTTTTGGAATCTATCGAAGGTAAACGCGGCATGGTGCGCGCCAAACCGCCAATTCCTGCGCTTGAAGGGCTTTTTGGTAAGCCAACATTGGTAAATAATGTTCTTACCTTTGCCGCAATTGCGCCAATAATTTTAAATGGCGGCGCGCATTATGCAGGCTTTGGAACAGGCAGAAGCCTTGGCACAATTGCGGTTCAATTATCGGGCAATATAAAAAATGGCGGTTATTATGAATTGCCATTTGGCATGACTTTGCGCGAATTAATTTATGATATTGGCGGTGGTATAAAATCGGGGCGTGAATTTGGCGCGGTGCAAATTGGTGGTCCATTGGGTGCATATTTTACTTCCGAAAATCTTGATTTGATTTTTGATTATGAAATTTTGGCACAGGCGGGCGGAATTTTGGG
>JAPUEP010000076.1 GCA_027492515.1 Hyphomonadaceae bacterium | reverse complement strand
CCACGACCTTCGGCAACGTCAGAAAGAATTTTGAAATCAATTGGGTCACGTGCCCAAGGGCGTGCGCCAACGGCAAAATATATTTGGTCTTCTAATTTATTTGATGGAATGATTTTTATATCAGTCGATAAATATGGCGCCTTCGCATTGATAATTTTTGCGCCGCCATCGGTATAATTTCCAACCTGTGGCAATGCTTTGCCATTAAAATCTTTGGAGATATTATCTTTCATATAAAGTTCAACATCACCCGCGCCGCCCAATGTGAATAAAGGTAAATCTTTTTTAGTATCAGGGCCTTGGCGATAAATGTTACCGATTAAAGTTATCACACCATTTTGATATGGTATATTTTCCCATTCATGGGCAATCAAATTATAATGAATGGCTTTTTGCCCAGGGTTAAAAATAAGATTATTTATTTCGGCGGCATGAACCCCACCTTTGAATAATGCATTTCTTTCCATATTCGATGCATATATATTGCCATAAAGCAAAATCCCCGTTGCATTATCATGTATCAAACCGCCTTTTGAATGCTCACCCTTTGGATGGATTGAATTGGCAAGCCCCTCGAAAACAAGGTTGTTTGAATATGTAATATTGTGTGACGTATTTTGACGCCATTCGTTGACATCTTTGCCCTTAAAGCGTTTGCCAGAGGCGGAAAGATTTTCATCGGTTCCCCATGAAAAGCTGCAATGGTCAACAATAACATTATAGGTGCCGACGGTTGAAAAACTATCCATATCACCGCCCGATTTAATTGATTTGCCCATATCGCCAGAACGGAACATCACGTGCTGAATTATAATATCATGGCTATTTGATGCATTGGTTTCACCACGAATAATCGTGATACCGGGCCCTGGGGCAGTTTGCCCTGCGATTGTAATATATGGGTTTTTAATTGAAAGGGTTTTGCCGCCTAAATCAATTACGCCGCCAACTTCAAAAACTACAATTCGTGGGCCTTGCGCCTCGATTGCCTCGCGTAATGAACCTGCGCCATCGCCATTTAGATTGGTTACGCGAATTATGCGCCCACCTTTGCCGCCTTTTGTATCTTTGGCCCAAGCGGTGAAATCATATGTGGCGCGGTTTAATTTTGGCGCTTCAATAGGTTTTGCACTCACAGCAATTGGTGCGCTTATTAGGGCGCTTGAAATACCGATAAAAAGGATTTTCTTTGCAATATTACGCATTTTCATATTGGGTTTCCTTGTAACTAATTGCTTTTATATATTTTGATTTAAGTTTGTTGATGAAATCTTGGTTTTGGCAAAGCTTTTGGTCAAAAATCCCTGTGGCTGTTATCAAAAGGTCAATATCGTCTATTTCACCTTTCAGGTCTTTGCCAATTTGGTTTAATTTTTCGCCGATTGGGTCAATGATTTTAATGCCTGATTTTGCCATTTTTTCTATAAAGGCAAACCAGCAGGCAATTGCAAAAGTCATATTTCCATATGGCTTGTTTTGTTCAATTGCCTCATTAATTGATTGCAAAAGGCGAACGGGTAATTTCTTGCTTCCATCCCACGCGATTTGTGAAATTTGATGATCAATTACTGGGTTTTCAAATCTTTTTAAAACCGCATTTGCATAATTTTCAAGTGAAAAATCGGCATCTATTAAAGGGATAATTTCATTAAAAATCATATCTTTAATATAATCTATTATCTCTTTATCTTGGGTGGTTTCATAAACATTTTTATACCCCTTCAAAATTCCAAAATAAGCCATTGAAGAATGCGCACCATTTAGGATTTTTAGTTTTGCACGTTCATATTGTTTAACATCTTTGGTGATTTCAACACCGATTTTTTGCCAATCAATTTGATCGCTATTTTCAAAATCTTCAATAACCCATTGGGTGAAACTTTCACGTGCAATTGGCCAATTATCTTGTGCGCCAATTTTTGCCGCAACTTTTGCCCGCAATGCATCCTCGGATGCAGGGGTGATACTATCAACCATTGTGCAAGGGCATTGAAGGGGTTTTAAATAATCAAGCATTTGCACATCACACTTTTGTGCAAAATCCAAAATCGCCGCTTTGATTAAATTGCCATTATTTGAAAGATTATCACAGATAATGATTGTAAATGGTGGCAGGCCCTTAACTTTCCGCGCTCTAAGGCCTGCCATAATAAAACCTATATAGCTTTTTGGGTTGTTTGGGTTGTTTAAATCGTGTGCAATTTCGGGCGCATTAAAATCAAGTTTTCCTTGATTATCAAGATAATAGCCTTTTTCGGTGATAGTACTTGTAACAATTTTTATGTTTTCATGCGCCAAAGTATCAATTACTTTTTGTGGGTTTTCAGGGGCAACCAAAAACTCCTTGATTGCGCCGATAATTTGCATTTTTGGTTCGGCATCAATTTGCGCAATTGTGTATAAATTATCTTGGGGCAGAAGCGCATCGCGCACATTTTTTGAATGAAGCGAAACCTCGCAAATTGCGTAATTTGGATTGGTTTCAAGTAATTTATCGAAATAATATGCCTGATGCGCGCGGTGAAATGCGCCAGGGCCAAAATGAACCACACCAATTTTTGTCTCGTTACGATTATATTTTGGCAAAATGGCATTTTGCGCAATTTTTTCTAAATTCGCCTGATTAAGAGCAATCATAATGTCACCCCATTTTTCCAAAGTGCAAATTCACGGATTTCATTGATTTCATTTTTTGTTGGTTCACCATTGGCAATTGCAATTATTTGGCTAATTAAATTATTTTGCGCATGTTCAAATTCGCCACTTTGTAAAATTTCGCCAGCGTCAAAATCAATCCAATGGCTTTTATTTTTTGCAAGCTCACTATTAGAGGCGATTTTTAATGTTGGAACACAAAACCCAAGTGGCGTTCCGCGCCCTGTTGAGAATAAAATTATATGCGCCCCACTTGCGGCAAGGGCGGTGGATGAAATTGCGTCATTTCCGGGGGCGTTTAGAACACTTAGGCCATTTTCTTTTACGCGCTGCCCATATTCCAAAACATCGGTGATTATCGCGCCGCCACTTTTTTGAACCGCGCCAAGGGATTTTTCTTCCAATGTACTTATCCCGCCATCCTTATTTCCAGGGGAGGGGTTTTCATATATTTTCTGCCCGTTTTTGACAAAATAATTTTTGAAATTTTCAATCATTGAAAATAGGTTTTGATAAGTTCTTTTGTCTTTGCAATTGGCAAATAGGATGTTTTCGGCGCCAAAAACTTCGGGTATTTCGGTCATAATAACTTTGGCGCCAATATTTGTGAAATATTTGCTTATGCGTCCAATTAATGGGTTCGCGCTAAGCCCTGAAAAACCATCGGAGCCGCCGCATTTAACACCAATTACAAGCTCGCTTAAATTTACGCTTTCACGCTTTGTTTTTTTGTTTTCATCAATAATTTGCCCCAAAAGTGACATTCCATATTGATATTCATCATCAACTTTTTGTGCTTCAAAGCTTTTAATTTTGTAATGATATTTTTCAGGGATTGATTCCAATAATTTGGATAAGCGATTGTTTTCACAACCTAAACCAATTATCAAAATCCCGCACGAATTGGGGTGCATTGCAAGGCTTGCAATAATATTTTTTGTGGCATCCAAATCATCACCCAACTGGGAGCAGCCAAATTGATGCGCAAAAGAATGAATTCCATCAATATTATCATCTTTTTTTAATGACGCGTCACGCGCCAATCTTTGCGCCAAAGCAGATACGCAGCCAACAGTTGGAAATATCCAAATTTCATTACGAATTCCAATTTTTCCATCTTGCCGCCGATAGGCATTGATTTCTAAATCGCAATTTTGCGCGGGTGAAATATTTGGTTCTTTATAGTCAAATTCGATTTTCCCACCTTCAAGATTGCTTTTTATATTATGGGTATGAACCCATTCACCAATTGCAATTTCTTGGGGTGATGTTCCAATTGGAAAGCCGAATTTGAATATGTTTTGTGATTTTTCTATTTGGAGGGTTGCAAATTTATGGCCTTTTTTAATAGGCTCTTTAAGTTTAAAAACTTCGCCATCAAGTTCAATAATTTGCCCGTTTGTTAAATCTTTTAAAGCGATTGCAACATTATCATCGCCAGATATTTTTATAAATGGCGCATTTTTTGAAGATAAATCTTGTTGTTGCATTTCTATTGGCATTTAAAATGAAAGCCTTGGCAATATTTTATTAAGACACCGGTGTCATATTACAAACAATAGCGACTTGGCAAGTTAATTTATCATGCTATTAATAAAAATAATGAATATTGCCAAATTCAAATCGTGCAATCCGTGAAAGCAAAATAATGCCAAAAAGCCAAGAAGAAGAAAAGAAAAGCCAATTGGAAAACGAAAATATTACGCTTGATGCACAGACTCTAAAAGCAATCGATGATTTATTGCAAAACAAAAATAGCCCAACAATTAATGATGTTGCATCAATTTCTGGTGTTTCAAAAAAGACGGTTTCGCGAATCATAAATAATTCAGAAAATGTGAAATCTGAAACCCGCGCTTTGGTAAGTGAGATTATAAAAAAACTTGGCTTTAAACCAAATCCACAGGCAAGGGCGCTTGCGTTTCGGCGCTCATTCTTGATTGGTATGATTTATGATAACCCAAATGCGCAATATGTTGTGAATATGCAATTGGGCGTTCTTGATGCTTTGCGTGGAACGGGAAATGAATTGGTGGTTCACCCATGTGATAGGAATGCCCCAAATCTTGTAAGTGAAATTGAAGATTTCATACTTATGCAAAGATTGTCGGGAATAATAATATTGCCCCCAATTGCCGAAGATAGGGAATTATTGGCTTTGCTTGATCGCCTTGACGTTCCTTATGTTCGTATTAGTGCGCGTGATGGCGCAAAATATGACCCGCCAATTGATTCAAATCAGATTGTTTCGGTTGATAAAATTGGCTGCGAAATGGCGGCAATTCATTTGGCGCAAATTGGGCATAAAAGAATTGGTTTCATACGCGGCAATCAAATTTACCCGTCTGCGCATGAAAGACGGGCAGGGTTTATGGCTGGCCTTGCAAAATATGCCATTGAGATTGATAGTGAAATTGATATTGCGGGCGATTATTCATTTGAATCTGGATATGAGGCGGCAAATATTATCCTTTCACATAAGAATCGCCCAAGCGCGATTATTGCCTGTAATGATGAAATGGCGGCGGGCGTTTATAAGGCCGCCTATGAGCATGGATTAAAAATTCCCGATGATTTAAGTGTTGTTGGTTTTGATGATAGCCCACTTGCGCCGCGCCTTACACCTGCCTTAACAACAGTAAGATTGCCAACACGCGATATGGCGAAAATGGCTGCGAACATTGTTCTTAGTCCGCAAAAAGATGATGCGAAAACCATTTTGTTCGATTCAAATTTAATCTTGCGCAATTCAACCAAGGCGCCGCAATAAATTGCTTACTGCAAAATTGGGGCAAGCATTGCATTTTGTTAATGACACCGGTGTCTATTTATTGTAAGCGTTAAAAAAACAAGGGATAGGGAAGTGCCACAGGTAAGCATAAAACAATATGCCAATATAAAATCGCCAAAATTGGTTTTTAATGAAGACAGATTGTTTTCACCAATTGATAGCGAGCGTAAAATCGCGCGCGATTTATATGAAGCAGTGCGCGATATGCCAATAATTTCACCGCATGGCCATACAGATCCTTCATGGTTTTCCGAAAATAAAAATTTCACCAATGCCACCGAATTATTTTTATCACCCGATCATTATGTCTTTCGAATGCTATATTCCCAAGGCATTGATTTAGATGATTTATGCGTTTCATCGCGTGATGGAATGCCCGCAACCGACCCGCGCAAAGCATGGCATTTATTTGCTAAAAATTTCTATTTAATGCGCGGCACCGCAAGCCATATTTGGCTTAATCACGTTTTTGTTGAGGTGTTTGGTTTTGATATCGTTCTGGATGAAAATTCGGCTGATTATTATTATGACACAATCAATGAGGCACTTGCGCAAGATAATTTTAAACCGCGCGCATTGTTCGAACGTTTTAATATTGAAGTTTTATCAACAACAGAAAGCCCGATTGATGAATTATTGCATCATCAAGAAATTTTAAAATCAGGCTGGAAAGGGCGGGTAATATCGGCCTATCGCCCTGATAATGTTGTTGATGCTGAGCATGAGAATTTTTACAATGATTTGCCGATTTTTGGGCAATTATCAGGCGAAGATTTGGGCGATTTTAAATCATATTTGCGTGCCCATCAAAACCGCCGTGCGTATTTTAAATCAACAGGTGTCACGTCAAGCGATCATGGGCATCCGACCGCACAGACCGCAGATTTAAGCGGCAGCGAGGCGGATGCCCTATATCAAAAAATCTTGGCAAAAAAGCATGATGCGAAAGATGCAGCATTGTTCCGTGCGCAAATGCTTACTGAGTTTGCCAAAATGAGCATTGATGATGGTTTGGTTTTACAAATTCATGCGGGTGCATATCGCAATCATAATAAAAAATTATTCGATAAATATGGGCGCGATAAGGGCGGGGATCACCCAAGTCCAACCGATTATATACATTCATTAAAACCATTATTGGATAGATTTGGTAATGAAAAAAAACTATCAATTATTCTATTTACGCTTGATGAAACAACTTATGCGCGTGAGCTTGGACCAATGGCGGGGCATTATCCTGCTTTGAAACTTGGGCCTGCGTGGTGGTTTAATGATTGCCCAGAGGGGATGTTGAAATTCCGTGAGAATATAACACCAACTGCGGGATTTTATAATACAATTGGTTTTAATGATGATACACGCGCATTTTTATCAATTCCTGCGCGTCACGATATGGCGCGGCGTATTGATGCGCGTTATCTTGCAAGCCTTGTTGCAAGTCATCGCCTTAATATTGATGAAGCCCACGAAATAATTTCTGATTTAACCTATAGGCTGCCAAAAGCGGCATACAAATTATAAAGGTAGCAAAATGTGCGATAAACATTCAATTTATTCAAAAACCTATTATGCAACCCATCCCGATATGATGATTGGCGCCGATAATGAAGAATTGCGCCAAAAATATTTGCTTGATGGCCTGTTTGCTGAAAATTCGGTGGTTCTTCATTATACGCATTTTGAACGTTTTGTTATTGGCGGGGCATTTCCAAAAACTGCACCTGTTGAATTACCTGCACAAACTGAACCAGAAAGCGCAAAAGGACATCCATTTTTGGAGCGTCGCGAATTAGGTGCAATTAATGTTGGTTCTGGCGCTGGAATAATTGAAGTTGACGGTGTGGTGTATGAACTTGGGCCAAAAGATGGGCTTTATATTGCAATGGGGTCTGAAAAAGTTATTTTCAAATCTGTTGATGCTTCAAATCCTGCGAAATTTTATTTAACTTCAACACCTGCACATGCGCGCTATGAAACCAAGAAGATTTCAATTGATGCGGCTGTTCCGTTGGAACGTGGCTCACTTGAGCAATCAAATCAACGTGTGATTTATCAATATATCGTGCCAAGCACAGTTAAATCATGCCAATTGCTTTTGGGTATGACGATTTTGGCGCCGGGTTCGGTTTGGAATACAATGCCGCCACATTTGCATGACAGACGCTCGGAAGTTTATTTCTATTATGGTTTGGGTGAAAATGATCGTGTTTTCCATTTCATGGGTGAGCCTGATAATTGCCGCCATATAGTAATGCAAAATAACGAAGCAGTGGTTTCGCCGCCTTGGTCAATTCATATGGGCGCGGGCACATCTAATTATAATTTCATATGGGCGATGGGTGGCGAAAACCTTGATTATACCGATATGAAAGTTCTTGATATTTGCCAATTAGCATAGATAACGGGAGTGGCAGAATGAATAAATTATTCGATTTGACGGGGAAAGTTGCGCTTGTAACAGGGGCAAATACTGGCCTTGGTCAAGGCATAGCTTTGGCACTTGCAGAAGCTGGCGCTAATATTGCGGCGGCGGGAATTTCGCCCGCAGATGACACCGGTGTAAAAGTAAAAGAATTGGGTCGCGAATTTATAAATATCGATGCCAATCTTGGAAGCCTTGAACCAATTAATGATGTTGTTGAAACAACTTTAAAAAAATATGGTCATATTGATATTTTGGTCAATAATGCAGGGCTAATTCGCCGCGCTGATGCAGTTGATTTTTCCGAAAAAGATTGGGACGATGTAATGAATGTGAACATAAAGGGTGCATTCTTTATGGCGCAGGCAGTTGGTCGTCACATGATTGCCAATGGCGGTGGTAAAATCATCAATATTGCCTCTATGCTATCGTTCCAAGGTGGTATTCGTGTTCCATCATATACGGCGTCAAAATCTGGTATTGCGGGTATTACGCGTCTTTTGGCAAATGAATGGGCGTCAAAAAATATCAATATAAATGCCATTGCCCCTGGTTATATGGCAACCGATAATACGGCGCAATTACGGGCGGATGAAGCGCGTTCGAACGAAATTTTGGGGCGTATTCCTGCGGCACGTTGGGGTTTGCCATCTGATTTGGGTGGGGCGGCGGTGTTCCTTGCTTCATCTGCGTCTGATTATGTGAATGGTGCAATCATTCCTGTTGATGGCGGATGGCTTGCGCGATGATGGATGCAAAAGAGCTTGCAAATCTATTGGTTGATGCGCGCAAAAAAGGCGGTGCTTTTGCCAAATATCCAACAGATGTTCCAAAATCACTCGATTATTCATATCAAGTGCAAGATGAAGCAATAAAATTATATGGCGATAAAATCATAGGTTGGAAAATTGGACGCTTAGCACCTGATTTGCATGAAATTCATAAAACTGAACGTTTGACTGGCCCTATTTTTGAATGCAATTTCCAAAAACTTATGGATGTAAATCAAGTTGGATTGTTTAAGGGTGGCTTTGCCGCCGTTGAAGCTGAATATGTGTTTGAAATCGCGCATGATGCCGACCCATCAAAGACAAATTACACCCAAGAAGAAGCGGCGCAATTAATCAATTCAATTTATGCCGGTATTGAAATGGCAGGTTCGCCAATCTTTGACATAAATTCTTATGGGCCGACAGTTGTTGCATCTGATTTTGGGAATAATTTTGGTTTGATTCTTGGCGATAGACTTGCAGATATTGAAAGTGCAGACCAATTAAGCGCGCAAGAATGTAATAAATACAATGCACAATCATTTGTTGATGGAAAGATCGTCGGGGAGGGTGGCCTATTTTCAATGCCAAATGGCCCACTTGCCGCTATTGCATGGCTTGCGGGGCATTTGGCGATGCGAAATATGCCACTTAAAAAAGGGCAATTAATTTCTTCTGGCGCGTCAACTGGTATTCACGATATTAATATCGGTCAAAGCGCACAAGTAGTCTTTGGTATCCTTGATAAAAATATATGTACATTCAATATATTAACCAAGGAGTTTAAGCCAATTTAAGCCGTTTAATTATCATGCAAAAAGTTTGCGCCACCGGTGTCATTTTGCTTGATTTTTTTTATTTGTGAGTTTATCTTGGAATTTGTAAATGATATTGCTTTAAAATGACACCGGTGTCTTATTTGATTGAACAAGATTGAGGGTGAAAAATTAAAGCGCACAAATTAACATATGTCGGAATCATAAAAACCAGATGCGACATTCAAAAGGGAATTTTCAATATCCATAAAAATGGATATTCTGGGAGGAAGGAAATGAAATTGAATAAAACGTCCAATCGCAAGGGCGCGATTTTATGCACTGGTGCATCGCTTTTGGCGATGGCTTTTGCAAGCAGTGCATTTGCCCAAGAAGCTGGCGCTTCAAAAAATTCAGAGACTATTGTTGTAACTGGCTTTAAGTCTTCTGTTCGTTCTGCAATTGCGGCCAAAAAACTTGAAAATGATATTGTTGATACAATCAAAGCCGAAGATATTGGCAAATTCCCAGATAATAATTTGGCGGAATCTTTGCAGCGTATCCCAGGTGTTGCAATCGACCGTGATGGTGGTGAGGGTAAATCTATTACTGTTCGTGGTCTTGGCCCTGATTTTACACGCGTTCGCTTAAATGGCCTTGAGGCTATTTCAACAACTGGCGGTAAAGATAAAGATGGCGGCGCAAACCGTGGTCGTGGTTTTGACTTCAACGTTTTTGCATCGGAACTTTTCAATTCTTTGACCGTTCGCAAATCTCTATCTGCGGAAATTGAAGAAGGTTCTTTGGGTGCAACGGTTGATTTGCGTTCTGCACGCCCATTTGATTTTAAAGAAAACCAAATGGCGGCTTCATTACAAGCGGGCTATAATGATTTATCTGAAAAAGCCTCTGGTCGCGGCACTTTTATGGCGTCTAAACGTTCAGAAGATGGCAAATTTGGCGCTTTATTTTCTGTTGCTTATACTGGTCGTAAAATTGTTGAAGAAGGTTCAAACTCTGGTCGTTGGCAGAATGCATATTCTGCGGGTAATGCAGGGCGTTTCCAATCATATTCAACCGATGGTGGCGTAACTTTTAATGCAATTACGCCATGTACAACTGCGACAACACGCGTTTGCTCAACTACTGAAATAAGCTCAACAAACCCAACTTTAACTGGCGAAGCTTTGAATGTAACACAGGCAATTTACCCACGTTTCTTGCGTGATTCACGCTTTGAAACCGATGAAAAGCGCCTTGGCCTAACTGGTTCATTGCAATATCGCCCAAGTGAAGACACAACTTTCACATTGGATGTTCTGCATTCTGAATTTGGCGCAGACCGTATTGAATATAATATGGAGCCTATTTCTTTCTCAAGAAATACCGCAGGTGTTCCACAAACCGATATTTATAATTACACTATCGATAGCCGCAAAGTAATCACCAAAGCATCATTCAATGATGTTGATATGCGTTCTGAAATGCGTTTTGACAAACTTAAAACAACGTTTGATCAATATAATTTAAGCATGGATAGCAAGATTACCGACAAACTAAGCACTAATATCTTGGTTGGTCATTCAAAATCATTCCTTGATAATTCGGAACAAACAACATTCACTTTTGAATCATACAATGTGAAGGGTTATTCTTATGATTTAACCGACATGGCAAATCCAAAAGTGAATTATGGTACAAGCTCAACAGGCTGTACAATTGCACAGGCTTGTTATTGGCAATATGCGGCGGCATCTTCTGCAACTGCATCAACCAATGCCAATGGCGATGCATCACTAATTCGCCTTCGTCCACTAACAGTTGAAAATACTTTTGACACTGGTTCGGTTAATTTCAAATATAATATGAATGACAATATCAAATTGAAATTTGGTGGTTCATATAAACAATTTGGTTTTAACACTACTGAATTGCGTCGTTATACAACTGACCCGCTTACCAATAACGAAGCTGCGGCACCGGGTTCTGGTATCGTAACCGAAATCAATGGCAATATGGGTTCATATTCAAAGCTTATCAATGTTGCAGGAACAACTTATTTAGTGCCTGACCTTGATAAAATCCGTGCCAAATTTGATTATACTTGTAATTGCGTAAATTCTTGGGGTGCATTCACAATGAATGCGACCAATAATAATGCAAGACCAAATAATCGTAGCGCCGAAGAATCTGATACTGCGCTTTATTTGCAATCTGATTATCGCTTTAATGTTGGTCAAATTCCAGTTCGCGGAAACCTTGGTGTTCGTTATGTATCAACTGGCGAAACTGTGAATGGTTATATTGCAAAAGGTGGTGTAATCACATCAACCACGATTAATCGTTCTTATGAAGATACTTTGCCTTCATTTAACGTAACTGTTGAACCGCAAAAAAATCTATTGGTTCGCTTTGCGGCCTCCAAAGTTATGTCACGTCCAACACTTGCAAGTCTGTCACCGGGTGGTTCAATCAATACATCTGGTCAAACTTTGAGTATTGGGAACCCATATCTTGATCCAATTCGCGCCAAAACTTATGACATGAGTGTGGAATGGTATCCAAACAAAGATACAATGATTGCGGTAAGTGTTTTCAAAAAGCAAATCGATTCATGGATTCAATCTTTGGTTCGCACAATTCCATTCTCTGAAACTGGCTATGATTTATCATTGCTTGATGGAACTGGGCAAAGTGGCGCAACAACATATACTGTTACACAGCCTGTAAATACAAAAGGTGGTGATTTAACTGGTTATGAAATTTCACTAAGCCAGCCATTCACTTTCTTACCTGGTTTCTTGTCAAAAACTGGCGCAATCTTGAACTACACACATGTTGATTCAAAAATTAATTATGTGATGACTTCAAGTGCAACAGCAACAGTTTATAAAGAATATAATCTTCTTGGTATGTCGCCAAATTCATATAATGCGACCCTTTATTATGAAGGTGACAAATTATCAGGCCGTGTGTCTTATTCACACCGCGATGGTTATATGTCTGTATTGCTTCCAGGTTCTTCTGCTGATTTCTGGGGTAAATTGGATGTGAATTCAGTTGATGCACAGATTTCATACAAAGTTAATGACCGCCTAAGCCTTGTTCTTGAAGGCATTAATTTAACCGATGAAGAGCAAGACAGCCGTATTACTTACGATACTGCGCAGGGCAATAAAGCGGATGATTTATTGTTTGATATCGCGCACTCTGGTCGTCAATTCTATCTTGGTGCAAGATATAAATTCTAAGCACCAAAATGTTCCCCAGTAAGACATCCCCAGTGTTTTACTAAAAGAAGGGTGCTATGTAAGTAGCGCCCTTCATTCAATTTTGAATAATGAAAATGGAAAATATAATGCGCAATAATTCTAAAATCATATGCTTTGGTGAATTATTAGTTCGTCTGACGTCAATTAATGGTCAACAAATTGGTGATTTGGGTGATTTGCGCCCGTATATTGGCGGGGCAGAGGCCAATGTTGCAATTGGTCTATCATGCCTTGGAAATAAGGTTGAATTTGTTGGCGCAGTTTCTGATAATGATTTGGGAAATGCGGCGCTTACTGAATTGCGAAAATATGGCGTCAATGTTGATAATATCGCCAAAGAAAATGGGCGAATGGGTCTTTATTTTCTAAGCCCTGGGGCAATGCATAGACCAAGCCAGATTATTTATGATCGTGAAAATTCGGTTTTTGCAAAATATGATTTTTCAAAAATTAATTGGGAAAATGTGCTTGAAAATTTCAAATTACTTCACATTTCTGGTGTGACAGCGGCATTAGGTGTTGGCCCGTATGAAGCGGCATTAAAAGCGATGGAAATTGCGCAAAAAAAAGGCGTGAAAATTTCTTATGATTGCAATTATCGCCCAAAATTATGGGAAAATTGGTCAAATGAAGCGCCAAAAATGATTTTGGAATTAATGAAAAAAGCCAATATTCTTTTTGCTTCACATCGCGATATTCAATTAGTTTTCGGCGAAAATTTCGAACAATTTGGCGATGAAAAAGAACAAAAAAGTGCAAAATTTGCGTTTGAAAAATTGAATAATCTTGAATTAATAACTTCAACCCCACGCATTCAAATAAGCGCAAGTAATAATAAATTGGGCGCAATCGCCTTTACAAAAAGTCAAAATTACAAAACTGAATTCTATGATTTAGATGCAATTGTCGACCGTATCGGAAGCGGTGATGCATTTGCTGCAGGGATTTTAAATGGCATTTTGAATGATTATGAAATCCAAGATGCACTATTGATGGGGCTTGCATCTGCGTGTTTGAAACATTCGCAATTGGGTGATTTATGTTTAAACACTTTGCCAATGCTTACAAGCTTTATGAATGGCGAAGGTCTTGATGTAAAAAGATAATTTATTGTTCCATTAAATGGAAATAACACTCTTCGTCATAAAATTCATTGAGAATCGATAAACTAATTGTTAGGGTGCAATGAAAGGTTATTCTTGTGCGTTTCCTAAAAGTTTTTTCAATTTCAATTTTCCTTATTTTGGGCGTTAGTGCATGTGGCAATAAGGCCGATAATAAACAAAATGCACCCAAAGAGCGCCCACCACAAGTGGTTTCCTTTATAAATATTGAAGAGCAAACACTTGAATTAAAACAAGAATTATCAGGCCGCGTAACGCCATATCTTGTTTCCGAAGTGCGCCCACAGGTTTCAGGAATAATCAAAGAACGCAGGTTTGTTGAAGGTTCAAGGGTTTCACAAGGCCAAAGCCTTTATTCAATCGATAGCGCCCTTTATAACGCAAGTCTTAAATCAAGCGCTGCAACTTTGGGGCAGGCAAGTGCGAATTTAGAAGCCGCACGAACTAAACTTGCCCGCTATGAAGAATTGATAAAAATCAATGCCATAAGCAAGCAAGAATTGGATGATGCACGAACCGCTTTAAAGGTTGCAAGCGCAAATATGAATTTGCAAAATGCCAATCTTGATATTGCCAAAATAAACCTTCGTTATACCAATGTTTTGGCGCCGATAAGCGGACGAATTGGGAAAAGTAATTTTACCAAGGGCGCGTTGGTTACGGCAAATCAAGCTGCACCACTTACAACAATTCAAGATATTTCCCGCGTTTATGTTGATATTACCCAATCTTCATCGGATATTTTGCGCCTTAAAAAACAATTTGCAATTGGCGCATTAAATCAACCATCAAGCACGATGGTAAAATTAGTGCTTAGTGATGGAAGTGAATTTGACCAAACAGGCGTTTTGGAATTTTCTGATTTAACGGTTGATCCATCAACGGGTAATGTGAACCTTCGGGCATTATTTCCAAATTCTAATGGCACTTTATTACCAGGAATGTTTGTTCGCGCGATAATTTCAAAAGGAACAATCGCAAAAGGCATTCAAATTCCGCAAAATGCCGTAACAATTGATAGCACCGGTGTTGCAAGTGTGTTTTTGGTTGGCCCTGATAATAAAGCAATAAAAACAACAATTGAACTTGGCGAAATGATTGGTGATAAATGGCAAATTATTTCCGGTCTTAAAATTGGCGATAAATTAATTGTTCAAGGCGGCGCAAAATTAAAACAAGGCGCACCAATCAAACCAAAGCCTGTTGAAAATCAAAATGCCCCACAAACAGATAAAAAGGGGCAATAATTGTTATCGCGCTTTTTCATAAATCGGCCAATTTTTGCGTGGGTAATTGCGATATGTATCATGCTTGCGGGTGGGCTTTCGATTTTAAAATTACCAATTGCCCAATATCCAAATATTGCACTTCCGCAAATTAGTGTTTCCGTTAATTACACTGGTGCATCAGCAAAGGCGGTTGAAGATAGTGTTACCCAAATCCTTGAACAGGGGATGACAGGGCTTGATGGCTTAAAATATATGACTTCATCAAGTCAAAGCGGTCAATCAAGTGTAAGCCTATATTTTGAAGCAGGAACCGACCCCGATAGGGCACAAGTACAGGTTCAAAATCAGGTTCAAACCCGCCTTCGTCAATTGCCACAAGAGGTTCAGACGCAGGGTGTGCGGGTTAATAAATCAAACAATTCAACCCTAATTGTGTTTTCATTTTACACCGAAGATAATTCACTTTCAAACGCTGATTTGGGTGACTTTATTTTTAATACCATCCAAGATCCAATAAGCCGTATTGATGGTGTTGGCTCAACCCGAATTTTTGGTTCGCAACATGCAATGCGAATTTGGCTTAATCCATCGCAATTACAATCATATTCACTTGTACCCAATGATGTTATAAATGCCATTCGCGCGCAAAATGTGCAGGTTGCAAGTGGTGCATTGGCCGATATGCCAACCACAAAAGATGCAAGTTTTAATGCAATAATTTCGGTTCAATCACGTTTCCAAACCCCTGAACAATTTGAAAATATCATTGTTAAAAACAATCCAAATGGTTCGCCAATCCTTTTAAAAGATGTTGCGCGGGTTGAAATTGGTTCTGATAATTATGGAACGATTGTTAAATTTAATGGGCATCCTGCGGCGGGGATTGCCGTTAATTTGGCAACAGGTGCGAATGCATTAAAAACCGCCGATGCAACAATTAAAATGGTGGAAGAATTACAAAAATCTTTCCCTGCAAAAATCAAATATGCAATCCCGAATGATTCAACCCAATTTGTGAAAATTTCAATCAAAGAAGTTGTTAAAACCCTTATCGAAGCAGTGCTTTTGGTGTTCTTGGTTATGTTTGTATTTTTACAAAGCATAAGGGCAACTTTAATCCCTGCGATTGCGGTTCCTGTGGTTTTATTGGGAACTTTTGGAATTTTGGCGGTTTTTGGTTATTCGATTAATACTTTAACGCTTTTCGGTATTGTGCTTGCAATCGGCTTGTTGGTTGATGATGCAATCGTTGTTGTCGAAAATGTTGAGCGTTTAATGCACGAAGAAGGCCTGTCACCAATCGAGGCCACACGAAAATCAATGGACACAATAAGTGGTGCATTAATCGGTGTGGCGGCTGTATTGGCGGCAATGTTTGTACCAATGGCATTTTTTGGCGGCACGCAGGGCGTTATTTACCGCCAGTTTTCGGTTACTTTAATATCGGCAATGGGGCTTTCGGTTATTGTTGCCCTTGTTCTAACACCGCCATTATGCGCCCAAATTCTAAAGCCACAAGATGCAACAGGGCATAATACAAACAAGATTTTATCAGGTTTTAATAATGGCTTTGAAAAATTTTCAAACTGGTATCAAGCAGCGGTAAAAAAAATCCTATCTATGCGTTTGGCCTTTATGGGGATCTATTTGCTTATTGTTGGCGGCATGGTGTTTTTGGCATACAAATTACCAAGTTCATTCTTACCAACAGAAGATCAAGGTATAATAATTACCCAAATTCAATTACCAACCGCAACCACAAGCGATAAAACACAGGCAATTGTTGAACGCGTTAAAAGCTTTTATGAAAAACAACCTGGCGTGAAATATATTTTCGCAACAACAGGAAGTGGGCCGGGTAATGGTTCTGGTGGGCAAAATACGGGCTCCGTAATTGCACGTATGGCACCTTTTGAAGAACGTAAATCAAAAGATATGTCGGTTGATGTAATCGTTGAAAAGGCAAAAAAAGAATTTTCAAAATATAATGATGCCCAAATAAATCCAACAATCCCACCTGCGGTTCGTGAATTGGGTAATGCATCGGGCTTTAGCTTTGTGATTACCGACATTGAGGGGCAAGGTTATGATGCCCTTGTTGATATTCGTAATCAATTTTTAGCGGCAGCAAGTGAAAGCAAAATTCTTAGTAATGTTCGCTCTGGCGCGCAGGATAATTCACCACAATTAAATATCGATATTGATAAGGAAATGGCAGGTGCATTGGGTGTTCAACTTGCGGATATAAATTCACTTATGGCAAGCGCTTTAGGAAGCACTTATGTAAATGATTTTATGGATAAGGGGCGTGTAAAGCGCGTTTATGTTCAAGGCGATGCCCCATATCGTATGCAGCCACAAGATATTTTAAATTGGTATGTGCGCAATAATTTGGGCGAAATGATACCAATAAGCGCATTCGCAAAACCACGCTGGAGTGCGGGGCCGCCAAGTCTTGCGCGCTATAATGGCCTATCATCGATTGATATATCGGGGACACCTGCGATTGGTGTATCAAATGGCGCGGCAATGCAGGAAATTGAAAGCATTTTCAAACAAATGCCACGCGGTTTTGGCATTGAATGGACTGGCCTTTCCCTACAAGAGCGTGAGGCAGGGGCACAAGCACCCGCACTTTATGCCATAAGTGTGATTTTCATCTTCCTTTTATTGGCGGCACTTTATGAAAGTTGGTCTGTGCCATTTGCGGTGATTTTGGTAATTCCGCTTGGGGTCTTTGGGGCGTTTTTGGCAACCTATATTCGTGGTCTTGATAAGGATATATTCTTTCAAGTTGGCTTACTTGCAACAATGGGTCTATCGGCGAAAAATGCGATTTTGATTGTTGAATTTGCAAAAAGATTAAATGAAGAAGGCCATAATTTATTTGATGCCACCTTGGAGGCAGTTCGCGTGCGACTTCGTCCAATCATCATGACATCGCTTGCCTTTGTGTTTGGTATTTTCCCATTGGTTATTGCAAGCTCTGCGGGGGCAAAGGCGCAACATGCAATTGGAACGGGATTGTTTGGCGGCATTATTGCGGCAACATTTTTGGCAATTTTCTTTGTGCCTTTATTCTTTGTTTTGGTAAGTGGCGCTTTGCGTAAAAAAGAAAAAACTCAAGGGGTTACAAAATGAAATTATTAAAATATTTCACTTTAACTTCTTTGATTATTTTGGGTGCCTGCTCACATATTCAAAAGCCAATTCCTGAAAAGACAATTTCGGAAAATAAAATTGCGCCCAATTTTCCAAACCTTCCCGATGCAAAATATATTGCCGCAAATGGGGTTAAATGGCGCGAGTTTTATAGAAACCAAAACCTTATTGCCACAATTGATTATGGCCTAAAACAAAATAGCGATTTGAAAATTGCCGCAATCAACACACAAAAAGCCCAAAATGCCCTAGAGCTTGCAAAAATTGCGCGAAAGCCATCATTGCGCGGTGTTGCAAGTTCGGATTTGAGCGGCAAATCTGGCGATATTTTAAGCGATACTTATACATTGGGCGCATCGATGCCAGCGTATGAAATTGATTTATTTGATCGCCTAAAATCCCTTCAAAAGGCTAGTGAAGAAAACTTTTACGCTTCAAAAGAAAACCAAAAAGCCATAAAAATTGCCTTCATCACAACAATTGCAAATGCATGGGTTAATATCGCAAGTGATTTGACACAGATTGAGATTTTAAAATCCAATATTGCATCACTTCAAGAAACCTCAAAAATCGTAAAAGGGCGTCAAAAATATGGCGTTGCGAATGATTTAGATGTTAATTCTGTTGAGGCGCAATTAAATGAATTAATCGCAAGCCTAAAGGCCACGCAAACCAAATTGGAAAATGATAAATCAACTTTGGTTTTCCTTGCAGGTGGGCAGGGGGTTTTGCAATATTTACCAACAAATTTGCAAAGCGATTTCACAATTGCCGAAGTTGCGATTGGCCTTCCATCAAATGTGTTATTGGCGCGCCCTGATATTATGGCGGCAGAACATGCATTAATGGGTGCAAATGCAAATCTAAGCGCTGCACGCGCCCAAAAATTCCCAAGCATAAATCTTACGGCATCATTCGGATTTGCCAGTAATGAATTGCTTAATCTACTTGCAGGACCAAGGTTTTTAATCACACCAAGTATCAGTGCGCCAATTTTTGATAATGGTGCCACTGATATTAATATTGATAATGCGCGCCTTAATCGTGATGCATTGATTTACCAATATGAAAAGGCGATAAATTCAGCCTTTAATGACGTTTCACAAGCTCTAAATACGCGTTCGCAAATTGAGGCGCGCATTAATGATCAAAGCGCTGCGGTCGAAAATTATCGCAAAAGCGTTTTCCTTGCTAAACGCCGCTTTGAAGTTGGTATTGATAATTATCTTCCGCTTTTATTGTCGCAAAGAAATTTGAATAATGCACAGGCCACATTACTTGGATTGCAAACATTGCGTGCCACAAATTTGATAAGTCTTTATTCGGCTTTATCAAATGATGATGATTTTTAATCGCGCGCCATTAGTTTTTCATAAAGCTGCGCATATTTTTTGCCCGATTTATTCCATGAAAAATCGGCCTTCATGCCGTTACGTTGGATTTGTGCCCATTGTTTTTTGTCATTATAAATTTCGGTGGCGCGGGCAATGGCATGATATAATTCATGCTGCGTGACTTTATTGAATTGAAAACCAGTTGCCAAACCCGCGTTTAATGCCGCTTCATTGGCATCAATAATAGTATCGGCAAGGCCGCCAGTGCGCGCAACAATTGGAACACAACCATATTTCAAACCATATAATTGCGTAAGGCCACATGGTTCAAAACGTGACGGAATTAAAATTCCATCAGACCCGCTTTGTAAAATATGCGATAGATTTTCATCATAGCCAATAATCGTACCAATTTTACCACGAAACTTTTTTGAAGCGCTTATAAAGGCGTTTTCAATTTGCGCTTCGCCAGTACCAAGAATGGCAACACGCACACCAATATGGGTAAGGGCTTCGCAAATATCGGATAAAATATCCATACCTTTTTGCCATGTAAGGCGCGACACAACACAATAAATTGGGCCGCGTGCGCGTTTTAGGCCAAAGGCCTCCTCAATTTTGCGGCGATTTTTTACGCGCGCACTAAGTGATTTTGCATCATAATTTTCGGGGATTAAATTATCGGTTTTTGGGTTCCAAATCTTATCATCAATGCCGTTTACAATGCCATAGACATCACTAAAACGTGCGCCAATCAGCCCCTCTAAGCCCATGCCAAATTCTTTTGTTACAATTTCTTGGGCATAGGTTGGGGAAACGGTTGTGATAATATCGCAAAGTGCAAGGCCACCCTTTAAAAAGCTTAAATCGCCATAATATTCGATACCTTCGATACCAAAAGCTTCGGTGGGTAATTCAAGACCTTCAAAAATATTTGCACCATATCGCCCTTGGAATGCAATATTATGTATGGTTACGATTGATTTGGTTTTTTGCGCGCGCTCATTACCATAACGCATATAGACGGGGGTAAGGGATGCCTGCCAATCATGGCAATGAATTATGTCGGGCGCATAGGTTTTTAAAATACCACCCGCAATATCACTTGCAGCTTTTGATAATGCGGCAAAGCGTTTCCAATTATCGGCAAAATCAAGCCCGTTTTCGTCAATATATGGCCCACCAGCACGATTAAAAAGTGAAGGGGCATCAAGCGCGATAATATCTAATCCATCATGATTAAAAGCCATTAATTTGGCTTTCTCACCCAATAAATTATCATATTCGAAAAGTAATTTACCTTTACCAAGTTTGACGGCAATTGATGCATAAAGTGGGATAAGGGTTTTCACCTTTACCCCATTTTTTTCCAATGCCTCTGGCAATGCGCCTACCACATCGGCAAGGCCACCAGTTTTAATTAAAGGATATATTTCCGAAGCAACGCTTAAAACCTGCATTATAATTCCAAACGATTAATCATGTCCTGTGTTACAAGGCATACACCATTTTCGGTACGCCTAAATCTTTGTTTGTCTAAATCTTCATCTTCGCCAATCACCAAATTATTTGGGATTTTTACACCACGGTCAATGATTGCCTTTGTGATGCGTGCACCTTGCCCGATATTGCAGCTTGGCAAAACAACGGTTTGATCAAGGCTTGCATAAGAATGGACATGGGCGTGTGAACTTAGAAGGCTATTACGAACTGTTGCGCCTGATACGATACATCCACCAGACACAAGGCTTGAAAGTGCCTGTCCACGGCGCCCATCAACATCATGAACAAATTTGGCGGGCGGTGTGATTTCCGAATGTGTCCAAATTGGCCATGCCCTGTCATATAAATCAAGTTTTGGTGTAACATGGGTTAAATCCATGCTGGCTTCCCAATAGGCATCAACCGTTCCCACATCACGCCAATAGCTTTCAGCCTCATTTTCAGCACGGACACAGCTTTGTGAAAATTCGTGGGCGACTGCTTTACCATTTTTAACAATATCGGGGATAATGTCTTTACCAAAATCACGGCTTGAATTTGGGTTATTGGCATCCTCAATTAGTTTTTGTGCCAAATAGCTGGTTTTGAAAACATAAATGCCCATTGAAACCAATGCAATATCAGGTTTTCCTGGCATTGGTGGTGGGTTTTCTGGCTTTTCGATAAAGTCGGTAATAATGCCCTTTTTATCAACATTCATAACGCCAAAAGCGGTGGCTTCTTTTAATGGCACTTCCATACAGGCAATGGTTACATCGGCTTGCATATTTACATGCTGCTGCAACATTACTTCATAATCCATTTTATAAATATGATCCCCTGCAAGGATAAGCATATATTCAGGATTATGATCTTGGATAATATCAAGGTTTTGATAAACCGCATCCGCCGTTCCATCATACCATTGGGTTTCGGATACGCGCTGCGACGCAGGCAATATATCAAAACTTTCGTTACGCTCTGGCCTAAAGAAGTTCCAACCATATTGAAGGTGGCGGATTAATGAATGGGCCTTATATTGTGTGGCAATACCAAAGCGGCGAATACCAGAATTAAGGGCGTTTGAAAGTGCAAAATCAATAATGCGCGATTTGCCGCCAAAATAGACGGCGGGTTTTGCGCGAACTTGGGTTAATTCTTTAAGGCGTGAACCACGCCCCCCCGCAAGAACATATGCCATTGTGTCGCGTGATAATGGCCTTGTAACCAAAGATTTCATGCACTCCCCCTTTTGAAATTTCAATCATGTGAAATTTTCGAATATTATTGTTGATAATGCTGGAATTGTTAATTGTAAAATCCCATTTTCGCAAATCACACTGCCTAAATTGCCGCAGTTAGATCCGCCATATATTTCGCTATCTGTATTAAGTATTTCGCGCAATTTTCCTTCTATTCGCAATTGCATTTGATAATTATCAAGTTTTTGACCGCTAAAGTTTGTAACAACTAAAATTGGCATTGAATTTTCGGCAAAGCGCATGAAGGCGAACACGCTATTTTGGCTATCATTAACGACCACCCATTCAAACCCTGATGGGTCGCAATCACGCGCATGAAGTGCGGCAAAAGTTTTGTAGGTTTTGTTCAAATCACGAACAAGGGTTTTAACGCCATTATGCTTTGCATCATCCAAATGATGCCAATCAAGGCCGCGTGCTTCGGACCATTCACGAACTTGCGCAAATTCCTGCCCCATGAATAAAAGTTTTTTACCAGGATAGCACCACATCATCCCATAATAAGCACGTAGATTGGCAAATTTTTGCCATTCATCACCCGCCATTTTGTTGATAAGGCTGCCCTTTCCATGCACCACTTCATCATGCGATAATGGTAAAACAAAACTTTCAGAAAAAGCATAAGTAATTCCAAATGTTATGTCATTATGGTGATAAGATCTA
>JAPUEP010000075.1 GCA_027492515.1 Hyphomonadaceae bacterium | reverse complement strand
AGAATGTTTCATTATCATCTTATCGTTTGCGCTTTGAATATCCACAAGGGTTTAAACAATATTTGATTGGTGCAAGTTTTAATAAATTAAAACGCCGTGCCAAATATATTATTGGCGAATTGGATAATGATAATAGCGTAATTATCCACCTTGGCATGAGTGGTCGCATTACATTAATGGGTAATGGGCATAGCCTTACATTTGATGATTATGTCTATCAAACCGGCGCGAAAACTGTGCATGATCATGTGACAATTGATTTGGAAACTCAAAATGGTGAAGAATTCAAATTAATTTATAATGACCCGCGCCGCTTTGGCCTTTGGGATTTGGTCAAAACAATTGAAATCGAACAATCAAAACATTTCGCACATTTAGGGCCCGAACCATTAGAAGATGATTTCAACGGCAAAAAATTATTAGAACGCATCGGAAAAAAAGCCGCCCCAATCAAACTTGCGCTTTTAAATCAGGAAATAATCGTAGGCCTTGGCAATATTTATGTTTGCGAAGCTTTGTATATGTCACACATTCACCCAGTGCGCCCCGCAAATAGTCTAAGCCAAAAAGAAGCCGACTTATTGGTCAAAAATATCAAAGACGTATTGAATGTTGCAATTGGTGCGGGCGGAAGTACGCTTAATGATTTTCGCCATGCAGATGGCAATCTTGGCGGTTTTCAAGAACGGTTTCTTGCTTATGATAGGGAAGGGGCCGATTGCCCCGATAAAAAATGCGATGGTAAAATTGAACGCATTGTGCAAGGTGGGCGTTCAACATTTTTTTGCCCAAAATGTCAGAAATAAAATGAAAAAAATCATCATCTTTGCTTTGTCGTGGTTGCTTTGGCCTTTATTTGCAATTGCGCAGACGGCAGACCCATCAATAAATATTATTGATGGCGCGCAAATTGTTTCAAAAAGCACACCATTACAGACCAATAAGTTTTTAGGGCGCAAAACCTTGGTTATGTTTTGGAAATATGATTGCCCGCCATGCCGTGTTGAAATGTTGGAATTTGATAAAACCCGCGCAGCCCTTGGTAAAATTCCTGTGATTTTAATTATTCCAAAATTCACAAAACTTGAAAATTCTGCACTTCAACCCGCTATAAAAAACGGCGCAACAATTGCAATAATTGGCAATAATTATAGCGATGTTTTAGGCGATTTAGGCGATGCCGAAGGCGGCGTTCCCTATAGTGTTCTTTTCAACGAAAAAGGCAAAGCCTGCATCGCCAACCTTGGCCCAACCAATGCGAAAATCGTGAAAGATATGGTGCGTCAGTGCGATTAATCTAGCACAATGGTGATTGTGATATTTCGGCGGCGATTGTTACTTTATCATCGCGTTTTTCAATGAACATTTGAATTTTGCCAATTTCGCCCGAAAATTCACAAAAAATAAGTGGCTTATCAACGCGTACGGCCTTATTAATAATTACAAGGCCAAATTCGGTGCAAAACCGTTCCAAAGCGATATTCATATCGTCAAAAGTTTTGCGAGTATGGGAATCAAGTTTTTGTGAGCCTTCAGACATGGCTTTCCCTTGCGTTAGATTTGCGATTAGAACTTAACCTAGTATTATTGTCAACAATGTAAGCGGCTTTTTGTAGTTTTCACTTGATTTTAAGACATTCACACCATATTTATGCCCAATGATAAGACAAATTCTGACAGTTCCTGACCCAATTTTAAAGCAAATTTCAAAACCCGTTGAAATTGTGAATGATGAGATTCGCGCTTTAATGGCTGATATGCTTGAAACAATGTATGATGCAAAGGGTATTGGCCTTGCTGCTATACAAATTGGCGTGCCTTTGCGCGTTATAGTTATGGATTTGGTTTGGGGTAAGGAAGATGCGGGCGATGCGCGCCTTCCACGTTATTTTATAAACCCTGAAATTTTGGATGTCTCTGAGGATTTGCGCCCCTATGAAGAAGGCTGCCTATCTGTTCCCGAATATTACGAAGAGATTGAGCGTCCGGCAAAAATCAAATTAAAATATCTAAACGAAAATGGCGAAGAGATTATTGAAGATGCGAACGAAATGTTTGCAACCTGTATTCAACATGAAATCGATCATTTAAACGGCATTGTTTTCATCGATAAATTATCACGCCTAAAACGCGAACGCGCAATTGCCAAGGTAAAAAAAGTAAGACGCATCGCGGCATAAAAAAAACCTCCTTCAATTTAAGGAGGTTTTTTTGTGCTTACTTGACTTATCCTATCCTAGGGGATAGGATTACTTATGGTCAATCAAAAAGATAATTCAAATCATAATCATGATGCAATTTTTAAGCGTCTTAGGCGCGCGGAAGGGCATTTAAAATCTGTAATATCAATGATTGAAAATGGTCGTACATGCCTTGAAATCACGCAACAATTACATGCTGTTGAGGCGGCGATTTCAAATGCAAAACGTGAATTAATTCATGAACATATTGATAAATGCCTTGAAATTGGCGGTAATGATTCACGTGTTCAAGAATTAAAAGCATTATCAAAATTTTTATAGGTCAAAATGGATATCACCGAAATTATACGCCAAGGCGCGCAAAATATTTGGATATTAATGCCAATGGCAATGCTTTTGGGTGCGCTTCATGGTCTGGAGCCGGGGCATTCAAAGACGATGATGGCGGCCTTTGTTGTGGCAATTCGTGGAACTTGGGTTCATGCCTTGGTTTTGGGGCTTTGTACCACAATATCGCATACTTTGATTGTTTGGATAATTGCCCTTGGCGGCCTTTATTTTGGCGAAAAGGTCACAAGCAATTACGAGCCGATTTTGCATATTGTTGCGGCATTGATGATGATTGGAATTGGTGCATGGATGATTTGGCAAATCTATAGCGCCAAAGCAAAATCTTCACACGACCACGACCACGACCACGACCACGACCACGACCACGACCACGACCACGACCACGACCACGACCACGACCACGACC
>JAPUEP010000074.1 GCA_027492515.1 Hyphomonadaceae bacterium | reverse complement strand
TAGATATAATTATCATGTTAATTTGAACCTTAGATATTATTTTGTTGTTTTTTTTGGCTCAGAAAGTGTAAAATTTGACTATTTAATCGATAGTGGTTTTTCAAAAGTCACCAAAGACATGAAAACCGATAGTTTGTTTATTCAAGCCAATGCAAACCCTATAAAGCCATTAAATATCGCTGCAGGCCTTCGTAATGAACATCATAATCTTTATGGCGACCATTTGGTTTTTGATATTAATGGCGCTTATGCGTTGAATGAAGGTGCAACCATTATTCGTGCGGCCTATGGTGAAGGGTATCGTGCGCCATCATTGTATGAATTATATGATGCGTTTTCGGGTAATCAGGGGCTTGTTCCTGAAACTTCGCAAAGCAAAGATATTTCAATTTCGCACACTTTTATCAAAAACAAACTTAGTGGTGCAATCACTTATTTTGATATTAAAAGCGATAATTTGATTGCATGGTCTGGCAAATATTTGAATGTCGATAAGGCAAAATCAAATGGTTATGAGTTTGAAATTAAATATGCGCCGATTAAAAACCTAAAACTTGTGGCAAATTATACGCAAAATGATGCAATTGATGCCAAAACCAATAAAACACTTGCGCGTCGCCCGAAAGATAGCGCAAATTTAATTGCCGATTATGCATTTGATAATGGCGTTAAAATTGGTGCAAGCATTACGCATGTTGGCGATAGTTTTGATAATGCATCCAACACTATCCTAACCAAAGGATATACAATTGGCGATTTACGTGCTTCTTATAAAATTAGTGATCTAATTGAAATTTATGGTCGTATAGAGAATATAACCGATAAAAAATATGAAACTGTATATAAATATGGCACTTCTGGAAGGGCTTTATATGCAGGTGTAAGGATCGGTTTCTAATATGGATAAGTGGCGCAGTAAATTTATGCCTCGAAATCTAATATTTGCTGTGCCACTTATTTTACTTTGCGGGTGTAATGATGTTACGCCCGCAAAAGTAAATTATTCCAAACATCCAATGCGTATCGCATCTTTAAGCCCATGTGTTGATGCAATTTTGTATGAAATTGCCGATGCAAATCAAATTCTTGGGCTTTCGCATTATTCGTTTGACGAAAAATCATCATCAATTGACGTTAATTACGCAAAAAAATTCAAACCCCTTTCAGGTGGTGCGGAGGATATTATTGCAATCAAACCTGATTTAGTAATCGCTGGTTCACATATATCGCCGCAAACAATCGCGCAATTAAACAAATTGGAAATCCCTGTTTTCACAGTGGGTTCACCGCAAACAATTGAAGATGCCAAAACCCAAATTAATGATATTGCCCAAAAAATTGACCAAGAAGAACGCGGCAAAATATTTATTACAAAAATTGACCAAGCAATTAATAATGCCAAAACCAATGATAATCTAAAGCCCAAAGCAATAATGTTTCAAGGCGGCGGCATTGTTCCGGGGGCGGGAACTTTGGGCGATGAAATGCTTAAAACCACAGGGTTTGAAAATGTTGCAAGCCAATATAGCGATAGCGCTTATAATGTTTTGACGCTTGAAAACCTATTATTTAACCCGCCGCAAATTATGCTATCCGATGCCAAATTTAATAATGGGCGGGTAATTTCGCACCCTGCGCTCAAAAAGGCGAAAGTTTCAATTTATGCGGCAAATTTTCCGTCAAAATATCTAAATTGTGCGGGTGCAAAGCTTGTTCCTGCTTTAAATCGTCTTTCGCAAATTCGAAATGAATATATAAAAACGAAGATTAATCATGCCCAATAATTTCAAAAATATAAATCTGAATTTATTTTTATTCCTGATTCTTGCGATTATTTCTGCTTTGTCACTTATGGCGGGGAAAGTATTTGTGCCTTTGAATGAATGGATGTCGGGTGATTTAAAATCTTTGATAATTATGGAATTAAGATTGCCGCGCGCAATCATTGGAATTTTAATTGGCGCAGGATTAGGTATGTCGGGCGCAGTCATGCAGGGCTATTTGCGTAATCCATTGGCAGACCCCGGCCTTTTTGGGGTTTCATCATCCGCAGCACTTGGCGCAGTAATTTCAATGTTTTTTGGCTTTTCCTTACAGCCATTTTTATTGCCAGCTTTCGCATTATTGGGTGCCGGTTTTGGAATGTTGGCATTGACATTATTGGCGGGGCGTTCGGCATCGCTGGTTTTATTCACGCTATCGGGTGTGATAATTTCAAGCCTTACGGCATCATTAACCGCGCTTCTTATAAGTCTTGCGCCTAATCCATTTGCGGCAAGTGAAATCGTGACATGGCTTATGGGTGCATTAAGTGACAAGTCGTGGGATGATGTGAAAATTGCCCTTCCGCTAATTTTAATTGGCATGGGCTTTTTGATGGCAATTGCCAAAAACCTTGATGCATTAAGTTTGGGCGAAGCAAGTGCAAAATCAATGGGTGTAAATCTTCAAACCCTTCAATATTTCATAATAATCGGCATTGGCCTTTGTGTGGGCGCAAGCGTTGCAGTATCGGGAATTATTGGCTTTGTAGGTTTGGTCGTTCCCCATTTAGTGCGCCCATTTGTTGGTCATAGACCGTCCGCAATGCTTTTGCCATCGGCTTTACTTGGCGCGATTTTGGTTGTTGCTGGTGATTGTTTGGTTCGCATCATGCCAACCCAAAGCGAATTAAGGCTTGGGATTGCCATGTCATTATTGGGCGCCCCATTCTTCCTTGGCCTTTTATTCAAAATGCGTAGGGAGATTGTGTGATGAATATCGAATTTAAAAATCTATCCCTGAAACTTTCAAACAACCAAGTTTTGAATGACGTTAGCGGTACAATAAAAAAGGGCAAAATCACCGTTGTTTTGGGGCCAAATGGCGCAGGTAAATCAAGCCTTTTGTCATTGCTTACAGGGATAAGGGATGCCGACAATGGCAAAATCAATATTGGCGGGCATGATTTAAATGATTTAAAACCAAAAGAGCGCGCAAAAATAATTGGCTATTTATCCCAAAAAA
>JAPUEP010000073.1 GCA_027492515.1 Hyphomonadaceae bacterium | reverse complement strand
ATCCAACAATGGCGGAAGAATTGGTGACTTTGAAGGATAAGTATGTGGCGAAGGATTTGAAATAATAATCCTTTTATTTAATCGTTCGGAAGCCACCAATTCGCGCATGCGCTTAAGAAAAATGGTAAGGATAGAATTGGTAAAATTAGAAATTTTTTCATTTTCATTTTTTCTCTCCATGAATTTTTGAATATATAGAACCCAATTTTCAATTTCATTCAAGACTAAACTTATCACTTGCGGAAAATCTAATTTTCCCCCAATCTGTTACAATTATTATCAGGGAGAGAGAAAGTGATTCAAACGCGCGCTGCAATTGCATGGGAAGCCAAAAAACCTTTAACAATTGAAACTGTCCAGCTTGAAGAGCCGAAGGATGGTGAGGTTTTGGTGGAAATTATGGCAACTGGTATTTGCCATACCGATGCATACACGCTTGATGGTTTGGATTCAGAAGGCAAATTCCCTGCAATTTTGGGCCATGAGGGTGCAGGTATTGTGCGTGCAGTCGGTAAAGGCGTTACAAGTGTTAAAGAAGGCGATCACGTAATCCCGCTTTACACGCCTGAATGTCGTGGCTGTAAAACCTGCCTTAGCCAGCGCTCAAACCTTTGCACCGCCATTCGCGGCACACAGGGGCAGGGGCTTATGCCCGATGGCACAAGCCGCTTTAGCTGTCAGGGGCAAGAAGTTTTCCATTATATGGGCTGTTCGACTTTTTCTAATTTCACTGTTTTACCTGAAATTGCGGTGGCAAAGGTTCGTGAAGATGCGCCATTTGATAAAATCTGTTATATCGGTTGCGGCGTTACCACAGGCATTGGCGCGGTTATTTATACTGCCAAAGTTTGGCCTGGGGCGAATGTTGTTGTGTTTGGTCTTGGCGGCATTGGTTTGAACGTTATTCAGGGTGCGCGCATGGTTGGTGCCGATAAAATCATTGGCGTTGATATTAACCCTGCCAAGCAAGAAATGGCAAAAAAATTCGGCATGACGCATTTCATCAACCCGAAAGAAATCGGCAATGATAAAGTTGTGCAAGCAATCCAAGACCTAACAGGCGGCGGCGCAGATTTCAGCTTTGATGCAACAGGAAACACCGACGTAATGCGCCAAGCGCTTGAATGCTGCCATCGCGGTTGGGGTGAAAGCATTATTATTGGCGTTGCTGAAGCTGGCAAAGAAATCGCCACCCGCCCATTCCAATTGGTCACCGGCCGCGTCTGGAAAGGCTCCGCCTTCGGCGGCGCACGCGGACGCACCGACGTGCCAAAAATCGTTGATTGGTATATGGAAGGCAAGATTAATATTGACGATTTAATTACTCATGTAATGCCACTCGATAAAATCAATGATGCCTTTGATTTGATGCATGAGGGGAAAAGTATTCGAAGCGTGGTGACGTTTTAAGTAATTTCAAACTCTTATGATGAAATTCATTAGTTTGTTACTTCATATATGGCGGAATGCCAAAAAAAGTTTGTTTTGCGTAATAATTGCATTGATATTAAACTTTGTAATTAACAGGTTTGGTCTATCTATTTTGAATGGCTTTTTTGCTGTTAATATAGATGATTTTATTACAATAAATAATCTTAATATGTTGATTATTTTACCGATTGGGCTTCTTATTCTATCACCTTGGAAGAATTTTTATAATTTGCCGAATTCGTATTCGGTTATTCAAATTATTTTAAAAACTTTGTTACATAGCTTAATATTGGAAATATTTTATATTCTTTCCTTGGCCCTCTTAACCTCTGAATTTAGCGTGCAGGGGATAATTAAGATGTTTGAAGAGAGTATTTTGGTAATTCTCATTGCAAATTTCCTTACATTAGGGAGAGCTAGATAATTAATACATACCTTTAGTTGTTGTCATTTTATGTGCTTGATTAAAGACTAATGCTATTATTTAGCGGTTGATGGCTTTGTTTTTATTTGACTTTTTGGGTGCGGGTTTTTAAGTTTGATTCTTAATATCAATGGTGGGGCAAATGACGCTTGAAATAATTTCGCAAAATAAAATGTTTGGTGGCACTCAATATGTTTATGCGCATGAGAGTATTGAAACTAAAACTAAAATGCGTTTTGCGGCCTTTGTTCCTGATGGCGCAAAAAATGCCCCTGTTGTGATTTATCTTTCTGGCCTTACTTGCACCGAAGAGAATGTGACAGTGAAAGCAGGTGCGCAAAGGGTCTGTGCCGAATTGGGTATTGTTTTCGTTGCCCCAGACACTTCACCGCGCGGTGATGATGTTCCCGATGATGCAGATAAAGCCTATGATTTTGGGCTTGGTGCGGGTTTTTATGTTGATGCCACCGAAGAACCTTGGGCAAAAAATTACCGCATGGAATCCTATATTGAAAAGGAATTGATGGAAATAATTGGCGCGAATTTGCCAGTTGATATGGAAAAAGTTGCAATTACAGGCCATTCAATGGGCGGGCATGGCGCGCTTACGATTGCGCTTAGAAATCCTGATATGTTCAAATCGGTTTCGGCATTTGCGCCAATTGTTTCGCCAATCAATTGCCCATGGGGTCAAAAGGCTTTGGCAGGGTATTTGGGTTCAAATCAGGTTTTATGGCGTGAATATGATGCCTGCGCCTTGCTTGAGGATGGGGCAGAATTAATTCCATGCTTAATTGACCAAGGAAGCGCGGATAATTTCCTTGAAACCCAATTGAAAACCCAATTATTTGAAAATGCATTGCTTATGAGTGGTCAAAAAGCCGAAATAAGAATGCAGGAAGGTTATGATCATTCATATTATTTCATCTCAACCTTTATCGAAGACCATTTGCGTTTTCATGCCAAATATTTGAAATAGATTCACTTTTTCAAAACCCTTATGTGATAAACAATCGCAAAAAGACGGGGTTAAATGGCAAAGCGGGTCGTATTAAATCTTGCAAAGATAAATGATAAATTGCAATGGGGCGGGCGTCTTACCCGTTCAGAGGCGCATGAAATAAAGCTGCGTCTAATTTCACCAAGCGCGAAAG
>JAPUEP010000072.1:2314-3036 GCA_027492515.1 Hyphomonadaceae bacterium | reverse complement strand
GAGAGGATCGCAAGTACCTTGGATAATTGAAACTCTTTTTTCTTGGCTGATTTCATTCGCATATAAAAAAGCCTGCCAATTGGATTGGCAGTCTTTTTATATTTGAATTTTTTAAATCTTAGAATTTTAGAACTTTGGCATAGCGTACTTGTGGTAATGATTTTAGTTTTTCTAAAACATCAACAGGAACATCGGCGTCGATACCCAAAAGGGCGATTGCGTCTTGCCCCTCGCCTTCGCGGCCAAGGTGGAAAGTTGCGATATTGATGCCCGCTTCACCAAGAAGGCTTCCCAATGCGCCGATGAAACCTGGTTTGTCGGTATTATTGATGAATAGCATATGTGGGTGGAATTGGGCTTCTAAGTCCATTGATTTAACTTCAACCACTTTTGGTTGACCGCCAACAATTGTTCCCGCAATTGTGCGCCATTTGCCTTCGGTTTTCACTTTAACGCGAACCAAAGAATCATAAATTGGCGAAGTTTCGCGTTTGGCTTCTAATAAAGATGTTCCACGCTCTTTCAAAATTGCGGGGGCGGCAACCATATTAATGTCTGACATCATTGGTCGCAAAACTTCGGCAATGATTGCGCTGCTTAATGGCGCAGTTTTAAGGGAAGTAACATCACCTTCATATTCAATTTCAACGGCTTCAAGATCTTTATCAACCACTTGCCCCGCAAACGCACCAAGTTTGGTTGCCAATGCGACCCAAGGCTTA
>JAPUEP010000072.1:0-2304 GCA_027492515.1 Hyphomonadaceae bacterium | reverse complement strand
TCTTCGGCGGTGATTGATGGTGTGTTCAATGAATTTGTTACCGCGCCAGTTGTTAGATAATCGGCGATTTGTTCGGCAACTTGAAGCGCAACATTTTCTTGTGCCTCTGTGGTTGAGGCACCCAAATGCGGGGTTGCGGTAAAGTTCGGGCAGCCGAATAATACGTTTTCTTTGGCAGGTTCGGTAACGAATACGTCAAATGCCGCACCCGCAACATGACCTGATTTCAATGCTTCTGCTAATGCTTCTTCATCCACAAGGCCACCGCGCGCGCAATTTACAATCAACACGCCTTTTTTAAGTTTTGCGATATTTTCGCGGCTTAAAATATTGCGGGTTTTATCGGTCAATGGAACGTGCATTGTGATTGCATCGGCGCGTTTGAATAATTCTTCTAATTCAACTTTTTCAACGCCAAGTTCGATTGCGCGCTCTGGTGATAAGAATGGGTCATAAGCGACCACTTTCATTTTCAAACCCAATGCGCGGTCGGCAACAATTGAACCAATATTTCCGCAACCAATTAGGCCAAGGGTTTTTGCATAAAGCTCAACACCATTAAAGCGGTTCTTTTCCCATTTGCCTGCTTGGGTTGAAACGTCTGCCGCGCCAATTTGGCGCGCAGCAGCAAATAAAAGCGCGATTGCATGCTCTGCGGTTGTGATTGCATTACCAAATGGCGTGTTTTCAACGATTACGCCGCGTTTTGTTGCTTCTGGAATATCCACATTATCAACGCCAATACCTGCACGACCAATAACTTTAAGATTGGTTGCCGCCGCCAAAACATCTTTATCAACTTTGGTCGCTGAACGAATTGCAAGACCTGCATATTCACCAATGCACGCGATTAATTCGTCTTTGGTCATGCCCGGTTTATAATCAACTTCAACATTGCGGTTTTTGAAAATGTCGATTGCAGCTTGTGAAATTTTATCTGAAATAAGAACTTTGTTTGTCATTTTGGAATCTCTTTAATTTGGAAAATATTTGTAAAAACAGCCACCCTTCCGTCTCGCTTTGCGAGCCACCTTCCCTCAAGGGAAGGAATTAATTGCTTCCCTTGAGGGAAGCTGTCACCGAAGGTGACTGAAGGGTGGCTTTAAATTATGCTAGTTTCGCAACCTCGGTCGCAAAGGCCCAATCAAGCCAAGGTAAAAGTGCGATAATGTCCGATGTTTCAACGGTTGCGCCCGCCCAAATTCTTAGCCCTGGGGGTGCTGCGCGATAGCCGCCAACATCCAATGCCGCGCCCGCTTTTTCAAGCGCAGAGGCCAAGGCTTTGGCAAAGGCTTCTTGCCCATCGGCATCAAGGGAAGTTACGCGCTTATCAACAACTTTGATGCAAACCGAAGTGTTTGATTTTGTGTCATCACGCGCAGATAAGTTTTCAACCCAATCGGTTTTGGCAATCCATGCCTCAATCGCCGCCAAATTGGCATCGGCGCGCGCCATAAGACCTTTATAGCCGCCCAAATCTTTTGCCCATAATAATGCGTCAATATAATCTTCAACCGCAAGCATTGATGGGGTGTTTATGGTTTCGCCTTTGAAAATACCTTCAATTAATTTTCCGCCTTTAGTCATGCGGAAAATTTTTGGCAAAGGCCAAGGTGGGGAATAAGTTTCCAATCTCTCTACGGCGCGTGGGCTTAGGATTAAAATGCCGTGACCGCCTTCACCGCCAAGGGCTTTTTGCCATGAAAGGGTGATAACATCCAATTTTGCCCAATCCAAATCTTGGGCAAATGCCGCAGATGTTGCATCGCAAATCGTCAAGCCTTCGCGGGTCTCGCTAATCCAATCGGCATTCGGAACTTTAACGCCCGATGTTGTGCCATTCCATGTGAAAATCACATCATGGGTTTGGGTTGGAACAGATGCCAAATCAGGTAAATTGCCATAGCCAGCTTTGAATAATTCGTTCGGCACTTTAAGTTGTTTAACAACATCAGTTACCCATTCTTCGCCAAAACTTTCAAATGCCACAAGCGCAACAGGTTTTGGCCCAAGCATTGACCAAAGCGCCATCTCAACCGCGCCAGTATCGCTTGCTGGAACAATGCCGATACGATAATCAGCAGGAACATTTAAAACTTCGCGGGTTAAATCAATCGCCAATGCAAGGCGGTTTTTGCCAATTTTCGAACGATGCGAACGCCCAAGACTGTCGGTGGCAAGGTTTGCGGCATTCCAATTCGGGCGCTTCTTAGTTGGCCCAGAAGAAAAACGTGGATCGGCAGGTTTCGTTGAAGGTTGCGCAATAGTAGCTACGCCCGCGCCGGCGTTATTTTCATTTGTCAT
>JAPUEP010000071.1 GCA_027492515.1 Hyphomonadaceae bacterium | reverse complement strand
GAAATATGGGCGGGGTTTTACACGCCTTGGCGCTCGAAACGAAGGTGAAATAAAAAAGCCCCGCATTGCGGGGCTTATTACTAGTATCTGTAACCAACTGATAAAGAGAATTTGTCATCTCTTAAATGGCTTTTGTACATTACTTGGCTCCATTCGCCGCGAACAACAAAGCTGTTTGGTAAATTATATTCTGCACCAACGCCAAAGAAGCCAAGGCCACGAGTATATTTGAACTCTTTTGCCGCCGCAGTTCCTTGTTTGGTGGTTTGTTTCATTGTGCTTGTATCAATACCAAAGCGACCATAAACGATGAAATCATCCATAAGAATTGCGCCAATGCGTGCGCTATAATCAACTACTGGCTTAACTTCATAATCATATTTAAGGCCACTTACCGTTTGGCTAAGGGTTTTGTCACCGAATGTGCGACCAATTTCTGCACCGATTAAAATCGTATCATCAAGGATTTTTTCGTCATAGCCAACAAAAATACGCCCAATAGTTTTGTTTTCATCCATTAAAAAACCAGTTTGCGAATGTGGCGGCGCGCCTTTTTTTTCCATTCTATTATGTTCAAGGCCAACCCCGAATAAAAGGCCACGGCCTTCTTCATAATAATCTTGTGCCATTGCACTAGTGGCAAAGGTTAAACTTAATAATGATGTAATAATTGCGAGTTTTTTCATAATGTCCCCATTTTATGCTTTGTATTTTTATGCATAGAAGATGCAAGTTAATTTATTTGCACTTCTAAATATAGTTAAAAAATGGAAAGGTTAATTGTTTTAAACAGTATAAAGCCTTGTTTTTAATGCAATAAAAAATGCCCCGCTTTTCACGGGGCATTAATTTAAAATTTATAAGCTGCTGAGATAGAGAATTTATTATCTTTCAGATTATTTTGATATTTTACACGATCCCATTCGCCGCGAATAACAAAATTGCTTTGTGTTGTATATTCAACCCCAAGACCATAAAAACCATTGTTTTTTGTTGATCTATAAGTCTTTGCAGCATCTGTATTTAGTTTTGTTGTTTGTGTGGTTTTGGTTCTATCGATACCACCGCGAACATAGCCAACAACATTATCAGTAAACGCACCACCAAGACGTGCACTTACATCTAATTGCGGCTTAATTTCATAATCATATTTTTGACCACTAACAGTTTGCGAAAGTTTTTTATCGCCAAAGCTGCGACCCAATTCAACACCAAGGATTACACTATTATCCAAAAGACTTGCGTCATAACCAACAAAGGCACGGCCGATATTTTTATCATCTTTCATGTTAAAATTTTGTGTTGCACCCGGTGCTTGGCCAGTTTTTTTCATTTTATTGTGTTCAAGACCAACACCAACGATAAAGCCTGAAGAATTTTCATTATTTGCATTTTGTGCCATTACATTATTTGCTAAAACACTTGCGAACAATGTTGCGATAATTGTTACTTTTTTCATATTTACTCCTGATTGTTCAATAAAGTTTGATTGAACATGCAGGGTTTATATTTCTCAATTATGGATGGTGTATGGAGGTTAAATTGCACCAAAATGCAGGTTTCATTAAATTATTGAAACCTTATATGTTGGATTTAATCGGAATAACCATTTCAATTTTTAAACCATGCGGCTTGTTATTTGCAATATTTAATTTGCCCTTATGTGACACTATAATTGCATTAATAACCGAAAGGCCAAGCCCTGTTCCACCAAAATTACGGCTTCGTGAATCATCATTTCGCCAAAATCTTTCTTTGGCAAGTGCAAGTTTATCTTCTGGCAAACCATTGCCATTATCAATTATTTCAATCTGTGCAAATTTCTTATTTTGAAAAAGCCTAACTTTTATATATCTACCATCTGCGGCATGGATTTTGACATTTTGTATGGCAGCAAGCAAAGCCTGTTTTATCCTGTCTTTATCAATATAAGTATTTAAAGATTGTATTTCATAATCAATTTTAATTCCAAGCGCTTCAAAATCTGGCGTAATAAAATCCAAAATTTCGCTTATAATTGCCGATAAATCCTCCATTGTGTAATTAAGTATTAGCTTTTGATTTATCGAAAGGCTTAGGGTTCGAAGGTCTTCAACAATACGTGCAAGGGTTTCGGTTTGACTTATAAGAATTGAAAATTCAGCTTCGCTTGGCGTGAAATAATTATCTTTTAACCCCTGTAATCTGCCGCGCAAAATTGTAAGCGGGGTTCGTAATTCATGGGCAATGGCGGCATTTGAATATTTATATTCATTTTCCAATCGCTCAAGATTTTGTGCCATAAGGTTGAAATCTTCAACTAATTGCGAAGTTTCACGGCTTTCAAAACCTGTATGTTGTGCGCGCGCACTAATTTTACCATTTGCAATCTGCCGCGCCGCCGCCGCAACAGATAAAATTGGTTTGGATAGGAAACCTGAAATAAAAACCCCGGTCAAAACCCAAACAAACAATGCCGCAATACTAAATTCTAAAACGGTTTTATCTGTTGGATCATTCAAATCCCCAAAATTTTCCTTTTGTAATTTAAAAGATTCCCTTTGAAGCTGGGCAAGTTTTTCACCGTCACCCACAACACCCTTTTGTAATTCTTCAAGGGTTTTTTTAGATTCTGGCGATAATTTAGAAGCTAGTTTTTTGCTTTCAACATCAAGAAACGTAATTGTTCCAATATAAACAAAAACAACCGTACTAAGGACGCCAAGGCCCAATAATATTGCAAAAATTGTTCTTAATTTAATTGGCTTCAGTTTAATTTTCATTGCTAAAAAACCTATAACCAATACCCCGAACACATTCGAGATAATTGTGCAATCCATTTGCCTCAAGTTTTTTTCTTAATTTTGAAATATGGCTGTCCACCGTTCTCTCCAACGCCTCACCATCACTTGGAAGGCAAGTATCCAAAATCTGAAATCTTGAAAAAACTTTCTTTGGATGGCGCCCAAGATATACTAATATCCGAAATTCAGTAAGCGTAACATCAATCCGGCTCTTGGAAACCAAGTCATTGTCAAATTTTAATGCGTTAACAAGGTGGGCATCAGTATCAATTTCGATTTCGGCAACACGAATAATTTTTTGATTTTCCGCACTATTATTTATGCGTCGCAATACTGCTTTTGCACGTGCCACTAATTCCAATGGGTTACATGGTTTTACTACATAATCATCAGCGCCAATTTTTAGGGCGCTTATTTTTTCCAAATCATCGCCCAATGCCGTTGCCATAATAACGGGGGTTTCGCCCTGTTTTCGAATTTCGTTTAAAACCTCGCTGCCATCGCGCTTTGGAAGATTGATATCTAATATTACAATATCGGGCCTAAGCATACGAAAATGCGTAAGCGCAATATCGCCGTCTGATGCGATAATAGTTCTAAAACCTTCGCGGCGAAAATATTCGTTTATAATTTCGCTAATTTGGGGTTCATCTTCAACAATTAAAACTAAAGGATTTTGCATTTCTTGGTCATTTATTGGTTAGTTCATTAGCATATTTTGCGCTTAAACAATATTATTATGGATAAAGTGTGGAGATTTATATCAACAAGTTTACGCCACGGATACTTGACGCACACATATTTTGCCTGCTCTAATCACCCAAACGGGAGAGATAAATGTCCGAAGAAAATATTATTGTTCAAATCAATGATGGCGTATGCGAAATAAAATTTAACCGCCCTGATAAGAAAAATGCGATTCTTGGCGCTATGTATGAAAAGTTCGCAAAGACTATAATTGATGGCAATAATGATGATTCTATTCGTGCATTTTTGATTTGTTCCAGTGGTGAAACTTTTTGCGCGGGAAATGATATTGGTGATTTCATTAATAATGGAATTGATTTTGCCAACTCACCGCAAAAGAAGTTTTTTGATTCTTTATCACTTTGTGAAAAACCAATTGTAAGCGCGGTTCAAGGCAAAGCGGTTGGCATTGGCACAACAATGCTTTTGCATTTTGATATAAATTATGCTGCCGATAACGCACAATTTTCAACACCTTTCGTTAATTTAGGTCTTGTCCCTGAAGGTGGTTCAAGCCTTATATTACCAATGAAAATTGGGCATCAGCGTTCAGTTGAAATTTTACTTTTGGGCGAAAGTTTTGATGCACAGCAAGCGCATTCATATGGCATCATAAATAAAATTTTGCCCCAAGATGAATTATATGATGCGGCAAAAAATACTGCACTTAAATTTGCAAGCCTTCCGCCAAATGCACTTAAAAATGCGCGCGCACTTATGCGTGGTAATAAGGATGAAATATCGGCCCATATTGCAAAAGAAGGCATAAAATTTGGTGAGGCAGTAAAAGGCGAAGAAGCGCGCAACGCCTTTATGTCCTTTATGATGCGTAAGGCAAAATAGCTTTAATGACACCTCAAATTACTACGCCGCGCTTGATATTGCGCCCACCGATTGAAAGTGATTTTGAAACTTTTGCAAAGGCGCAAGCAGACCCAGAATTCAAAAAACACACAGGCGGCACAATCGATAGGGCCGCTGCCTTTAATGAATTTATAGAATGGCAAAAGTTTTGGGAAAAAAATAATTATTGCTTTTTTTCTGTGATAGAAAAAGAAAGCAATGAATGGATTGGACGCGTTGGCCCAACGAAAAGGGCAAGTTTTGAATTTCAAGAAATTGGCTGGTCAATTGTTCCAAACTTCCAAGGTAGAGGTTATGCTTATGAGGCTACGTGCGCCGCACTTGAATGGGTCACAAAAAACTTAAATTGGAATAATGCAATATTTCGAATTGGTGCTGAAAATAAAATGTCACAGGCATTGGCAATAAAGCTTGGCGCAAAAAATCATGGCCTTGAAATCCCGCCCAAAAGTGAAGGCAAAGATATTGAAGTCTGGAAGCGCTAAAATTAACTTTACTTTTCAATAAAATTAGGCATTTCTAAGCAAATGCATAAAATTTTAAAAATAAATATTACTTTTTTACTTTGCCTTAGCTTATCAGCTTTTACTTTTGATGAAGCCAAAAAACCAGTTTCAACAAATTCTACAAGCAATGATTCTTCAAAATCCGACAATATACTTAACATAAACCCAAAAGACCCAATTGATGCAGAATTTATAAAAATTTTTGCATCAACTATAAAATATAAATGTGATGACGCTGCTAATACATTCAACAATAATATAGATATATTTAGAAGAAAAAATGGGTTGGTTTCCATTGGTTATAGGATTTTGTCTGGATGTTACGAAACCACTGGAAAATATAATTTAACCGCACAATATTATAAGAAATATCTTGTTAATGATGGCTTAGATGAAAACATATCATATAAATATTATAGTGGTTTGGCAAAATTGCCAGAAATGAAACTTGAAAAAAATGGTTATGATTCTTTAAAATTAAAGAAGAATAATACTGGCACTTATGAAGTTGGGATTAAAATAAATAACAAAAATGTAAATGCAATTTTAGACACTGGCGCCAATGGAAATTTCATTTCACGCACTAAAGCAAAAGAAATGGGATTGGATTTCTATGGGATTGGAAGCAATACTTATACTGCAGCAGTTGACCAAATTAACAACGAATATGCAATTGCAAAAAATCTTGAAATTGGTGGCAATATTTTTTCTGATATTTTGTTTATTGTTATTGATGATGAAAAATTAAGCTTTTCACACAAGGATTATAATAAAGGAATTCCCCAAAAATTGGATTTAGTAATTGGATTTCCTGTTTTTTTTAAATTAGGGGCAATAGAATTTACCAATTCCACCCTCAGACGTGTTGATATCGATAAATTGCCAAATGACAATTGGACAAACTTGAAGATTAGTCGTTTTAATATTTTAATTCCCATTACTATAAATGGAATAAAAACCGACATGCAAATTGATACAGGTGCTTCCGACACAATATTAGGGCAGCGTTTTATTGAAAAAAATAATGAATTCGTAAAAAATTTAACAAAGGAAAAATATCGTGCTTGGGGAGTTGGCGGCGTAATTGAAAACGAGGCATTTTTGCTTCAAAATCCAAAGATTGAAATTGGAAAAAATCAAATCACTTTGGATAAATTGTTTATTGTGCCGAGTAATCTTAAATATGATAAAGACGCTGATGGATTATTTGGGTTAGATATAATCACCCAATATGAAAGTTTCACAATCGATTTACAAAACTTGAAGATGCGTTTTGGAAACCAAATTGGCGCGGTAAAAAAATAATAGAGGGTTGAAAATTCCATCAAGTTTCGTAAACAAAGGTATGAGTAAAAATAATATTATTGAAACCGAACGCCTAATACTTCGTCCACCAATTTTAGAAGATTTAGAAGATTTTACCAAAATGCGCGGTAATTTTGAGCGCTCAAAACATGCCGGTGGTGGGCTTGATGCTGCGGGGGCTTGGAATAAGTTTGTAACATGGGTTGGCGCATGGCACTTATATGGCTTTGGCATGTTCAGTGTAATTGAAAAATCAAGCGGCAAATGGATTGGTAATATCGGCCCCGTATGTATGTATTCATGGCATGGTCAAGAATTTGGCTGGGCATTAATCGAGGAAGCTGATGGCAAAGGTTATGCACAAGAAGCCTCAATTGCTGCACTTGATTGGGCATATAAAAATACTGATTTTGAAGAATTTGTTCATTCAATTTCACCAGATAATGATGCATCATCAAAACTTGCAAAACGCATTGGCGCAAAATTTATTGGCGAAATGGCGCTTCCACCGCCTTATGAAGGGCATATAGACCATATTTGGAAATCTTTTAAAAGTGATTGGAAAAATGATTAAAACTTCCCCCCTTGGGCCAACAATTGAAACCGAACGTATGATTTTGCGCCCACCTGTTATTGAGGATTTTGAAGCCTTTTCTTTATTCCATCAAGATCCAGAAACCATGAAATTCCTTGGCGGGGTACAAGAGCGTGCAACTACATGGCGCACTTTTAACGCTTTTGTTGGTTCATGGTATTTATATGGCTTTGCGATGTTTTGCATGATTGATAAGAAAACTGGCGAATGGCTTGGGCGTGTTGGGCCAATTTATCCGCTTGAATGGCCTGAAAAAGAGGTTGGTTGGGGTGTTGCCCGTAGCGCATTGGGCAAAGGCTTTGCCCGTGAGGCGGCGGTTGCAACAATGGATTATGCCTTTGATAATTTAGGTTGGGAAAAAGTTATTCATTGTATCGCCCCCGAAAACGCACCATCGCAAAATCTTGCGAAACGCCTTGGCTCACAAAATCTTGGTAAAACCCAATTGCCACCGCCTTACTCGCATCTTGATGTTGATGCATGGGGGCAAAGCAAAGAAGAATGGTTAAAAAACCGCGCGCAATTTTATTAATTATTTTTGCGCAAAATTTCTTATTTGATGATATTTTGCAATGGCGAAAAAAGATTTGTTTGCTCGACTTTGGGGTGCAAATCAATTAATTGCGTCACGTCTTTTGGGGAAAAGGCAAAATAAGCACCAAAAAGGGCATATAATGGCAAATTTGCAAAGACTTAAATTGGTTGTTGTAAGCAACCAAATAAAATCAGATTTACGCGATAATCGTGATAATTTTGAAAAAATCCATGGAATTATTTTACCAGATAATTGGCCAAAATTCCCCGAAGCCTTTGCAGAAGATAATGATGCAAATAATGGCGCTGAACCTTTTTGCGGATATTTATTTATCGAAGCGAAAACAAACCGCCTTATTGGTAATGGCGGCTTAATTCAGGGAAATAAAAATGATGATGTGGTCGAAATCGGCTATGAAATCGCCCCCGCATTCCAAGGTCATGGCTTTGCCACCGAAGCTGCCCAAGCAATGATTGATATTGCATTTGAAAATGGCGCAAAAAAAGTTGTCGCACACACTGAGGCTGTGGCAAATCCATCAAATTCGGTTTTGAAAAAACTTGGCATGAAATTCACCAAAGAATTACCAGACGAAGAATTAGGTAAAGTCTGGCAATGGAAACTTGAACCTGAATTTGCATAAAAAAAGGCGCCGATTGGCGCCTTATTTATTTGCCCGCCAATTTATCTAATTGATCTTGCATTGCCTTCATTTGCGCCTGCATCATTTCTAATTGTGCATTGGCAAAAGATTGCATTGGATTTGTTGGCGCTTTTTCATCTTCTTTTGCTGCAGCAAAATTTGGCGGTGTCATGTGCGTCATTGCCTGTGCAGCTTTGGTAAACATTTCCATATTCGCCTTCATAGCGTTTGAGAAAACTTCCAAAGGTTGCGAAGAAGTGTTGCCAGAAAAAGTTTTTTTCCATTGTTCTTGACTATCGGTGAAATGTTTCATCGACATTTCAAGATATGATGGGAAAAACCCTTGAACAGATTTTCCATAAAATGAAATTAAGTCACGAAGGAAATTAACACTTAAAAGGTTTGAACCTGAATTTTCAGCTTCAAAAATAATTTGCGTTAAAACTTGGCGCGTGATGTCTTCGCCAGATTTGGCATCAAGAACCACAAATTCAACATTCTCACGAACTAATTCAGATAAAAAATCCAAAGTTACATAAGATGATGAATCCGTATTATACAAACGGCGGTTTGCATATTTTTTAATTGTAATTGGCCCTTTTGATTTTGCCATTTCTAACCCCTAAATAATTTATGTTGCGCAACATATAATGCAAACTCTTTAAAGAATTTTTTATCGCACTGCAACATCGCAATTCGCCGCACATGTTTTTTGTCAATTTTCCCCTTGTGCAGAAAATAGCACCCAATACTATTAGCTTATCGACCTTTTGTATTTTCTTTGCTAAGCCAATTTCGTCCAAATTTTATGATAGGGGAAACATAATGACTAAAGTAGTTATCGCATCTGCAGCAAGAACGCCGGTTGGCTCTTTTCTGGGTGGTCTTTCAAGCCTTAAGCCACAGGATTTAGGCACAATTGCCATAAAAGGTGCGCTTGAACGTGCTGGCATTACTGGCGATCAAGTTGATGAAGTCATTTTGGGTCAAATCCTTACGGCGGGTCAAGGCCAAAATCCTGGCCGTCAAGCAAGCCGCAACGCAGGCATTAAAGATGCCGCACCTGCATGGCTTGTAAATCAACTTTGCGGTTCTGGCCTTCGTGCTGTGGCGATTGCGGCACAACAAATCCAAACTGGTCAGGCATCTATCGTTGTGGCTGGTGGTCAAGAAAGCATGAGCCAAGCGCAACATACCGCCCATCTTCGTAATGGCACTAAAATGGGTGATTTGAAATTCACTGATACTATGCTTACCGATGGCTTGACCGATGCATTCCATAATTATCATATGGGCGTAACCGCTGAAAATGTTGCTGAACAATGGCAAATCACCAAAGAAGAGCAGGATCAATTCGCCGTTGCCTCTCAAAACAAAGCCGAGGCTGCGCAAAAAGCAGGTAAATTCAAAGATGAAATCGTTCCTGTAACTATTAAAGGCCGCAAGGGTGATACTGTGGTTGAAAATGATGAATATATTCGTCACGGCGCAAATATTGAGGCAATGGCAGGGCTTAAACCTGCGTTCAAGAAAGATGGTGGCACGGTAACTGCGGGCAATGCATCTGGTATTAATGATGGCGCAGCGGCATTGGTTATTATGAGCGAAGAAAAAGCCAAAGAATTGGGCATCACCCCATTGGCAACAATTGCATCATACGCAACAACAGGTGTTGACCCTGCGATTATGGGAACTGGCCCAATTTCTGCATCTAAAAAAGCCCTTTCTTTGGCTGGTTGGTCAGTTGATGATTTGGATCTTATCGAAGCCAATGAAGCATTCGCCGCGCAGGCAATTGCGGTAAACCGCGATATGGGTTGGGACACTGCAAAAGTGAACGTAAACGGCGGCGCAATCGCAATCGGCCACCCAGTTGGCGCATCTGGCGCACGCGTTCTAACAACTCTATTGTTCGAAATGCAAAAACGCGACGCCAAAAAAGGCCTTGCAACTTTGTGCATCGGCGGCGGCATGGGTGTAGCTTTATGCGTGGAACGCGCATAAAGTCATTGATAAAATTGATATCTATCAAATCCATCATAAAGCGCGGAATTTCCGCGCTTTTTTGTTGTTTTACCTTCGCGTTTCTTCGCCAAAATGCTATCATTTGCTATCATTATAAATTTCAGAACCTAAACAATATTATTATAATGTTTTGAACGATGGTGGATAATATCCACCCCTAGAAGCAGAAGGGACAGATATCGTATGGTTTTCTCCTCCCTTGAAAATCTTTGATTTTCGGGGGAGGTGGGCGCGTAGCGCCCGGAGGGGGCCGCGAGTGAAACGAGCATAAGGCGTTATTTTGCAATGCAAACTCGCTCGCGCTCGCGCCCCCTCCGTCACCCTTTGGGTGACACCTCCCCCGCGCCGCCTTGCTTTGCAGGGGAGGAAAAAGACATATTCGATTGCCCTTAAAAGTTATGATGCAGGACCCCCCCAGTCTCACTTTGTTCGACAGCCCCCCTTCTTTAAGGGTGGCGGCTTTTGTTATATGTTTATCGTTTCCCAACAAACGCCAATTTCTTGCAGTAAAAATGTGACTCTAAATTGCATTTACCCCTTGAAGCAAAAGGATTACTTCCCATATTCCCACCGAAAGCATAAGGTTTTTGGTGTAAAGCGCGAAATTCCTTAAGTAAATTTTATCAAATCACACTAAAGGCCGCATCTGCGGATTTAGGGAAAGAGAAATGCACGTACAAAAGTGGTGCAAAGAGGAAAGTAAAAATGGGAAAAATTATTGGTATTGACTTGGGAACCACCAATTCTTGCGTTGCCATTATGGACGGTAAGAATGCAAAAGTTATTGAAAACTCTGAAGGTGTGCGCACAACCCCGTCGGTTGTTGCCTTTGCCGCCGATGGTGAGCGTCAAATCGGTCAGCCTGCACGTCGTCAGGCAGTAACAAACCCTGATCAAACATTCTTTGCAATCAAACGTCTTATCGGTCGTAATTTTGCCGATCCAATGGTTGAAAAAGATAAAAAACTTGTTCCTTATGAAAGTACAAAAGGCCCAACTGGTGATGCATGGGGAAAAGGTCGCGATAAAGATTATTCACCTGCTGAAATCTCTGCGATGATTTTGACCAAAATGAAAGAAACCGCAGAAGCCTATTTAGGTGAAGGCGTAACCCAAGCGGTTATCACCGTTCCTGCATATTTCAATGACGCACAACGCCAAGCAACAAAAGATGCCGGCAAAATCGCAGGTCTTGAAGTTCTTCGTATCATCAACGAGCCGACAGCAGCAGCACTTGCATACGGCCTTGATAAAGGTGGCAATCGCACAATTGCGGTTTATGACCTTGGCGGTGGTACATTCGACGTTTCAGTTCTTGAAATCGGTGATGGCGTATTTGAAGTTCGCTCTACTAATGGTGATACATTCTTGGGCGGTGAAGACTTTGATATGCGTATCGTTGATTATTTGGCGGACGAATTCAAAAAAGAAAAAGGCATCGACCTTCGCAATGACAAACTTGCACTTCAACGTTTACGTGAAGAAGCAGAAAAAGCGAAAAAAGAGCTTTCAACTACTTCAGCATACGAAGTGAACTTGCCTTTCATTACAATGGATGCATCTGGCCCGCTTCACTTGAATTTGAAATTGTCACGCGCAAAATTAGAGGCGTTGGTTGATGATTTAATCAATCGCACAATTGAACCATGTAAAGCAGCATTGAAAGATGCGGGTCTTTCACCTTCTGATATTGATGAAGTGGTTTTGGTTGGCGGTATGACACGTATGCCAAAAGTTCAAGAAGCAGTTAAAAACTTCTTTGGTAAAGAGCCACACAAAGGCGTGAACCCTGATGAAGTTGTTGCAATCGGTGCGGCAATTCAAGCGGGCGTTCTTCAAGGTGATGTTAAAGACGTTCTATTGCTTGACGTTACACCATTGTCTTTGGGTATCGAAACTTTGGGTGGTGTGTTCACACGTCTTATCGATCGCAACACAACAATCCCAACCAAAAAATCGCAAACCTTCTCTACGGCTGATGATAATCAATCTGCGGTTACAATTCGCGTATTCCAAGGTGAACGTGATATGGCGGCTGATAATAAATTGCTTGGTCAATTTGATTTATTGGGTATTCCACCTGCACCGCGCGGCATTCCACAAATCGAAGTAACATTCGATATTGACGCAAACGGTATCGTTTCTGTTTCTGCAAAAGATAAAGCAACAAACAAAGAGCAATCAATTCGCATCCAAGCGAATGGTGGCCTTTCTGATGCCGACATCGAGCAAATGGTAAAAGACGCCGAAGCAAACGCAGAAGCCGACAAAAAACGCCGCGAATCTGTTGAAGCTAAAAATAGCGCAGAAGCATCAATCCACAGTGTTGAAAAACAATTGGGTGAATATGGTTCTAAACTTGACGCAGCCGATAAAGAAGCAATCGAGGCGGCAATTGCCAAAGCCAAAGATGCAGTTCAAGGCGGCGAAGTTGAAGCTATGACAGCATCAACCAACGAATTAATGCAAGCAGCAATGAAAATTGGCGAAGTTATGTATAAAGAACAGCAAGCTGCTGAAGAAGCTGCTGCTGGTGCTGATGCAGAACGCCAAGCGCGCGCCGATGGCGATGATATTGTTGACGCTGAATTCGAAGATGTTGACGGCGACAAAAAATAAAAGGTGAAATATGAATATTGCCGATAATATTGAAAGCGATATTCATACTGCCCTTGAAAATGATGATGTGGCAGCGCGTGTTTTTTATGCGCTGCCACCATCACATAAAAAAGAATATATTGTTTGGATTAATTCGGCAAAGAAACCCCAAACACGTGCAAAACGAATTATTGAATTCATAAACCGCCTCACAAAAGATCAATACAAATGAGTGACGATTATTATTCCCTTTTAGGCGTTTCACGCGATGCGGATGCAGCGACTATTAAATCTGCTTTCCGTAAGGCGGCAATGCAACATCACCCTGACAAAAATCCAGGGGATGCAAATGCGGAAGCCAAATTTAAAGAAATCAACGAAGCCTATTCGGTTTTATCCGATGATCAAAAACGTGCCGCATACGATAGATTTGGCAAAGATGGCCTCAATGGCGGCGCAGGTTTTGGCGGTGGCTTCTCTGGCGATGCGGGTGACATTTTCTCCGAAGTATTTGGTGATATTTTCGGCGATATGTTTGGCGGCGGCGGTGGTCGTCAACGTAAACAAGGCCCTGCGCGCGGTGCTGATTTAAAAATGGAATATGAAATTACCCTTGAAGATGCCTTTAAGGGTAAAAATGCCGAAATTCACGTGCCAACCGATGAAGAATGTGATCATTGTCAAGGCACAGGTGCGGAACCGCCAACCCAACCTGAAACCTGCCCAACATGTGGCGGCGCGGGTCAGGATCGCGAGCAAAATGGCTTCTTTATGATGACGCGCACTTGCCATCATTGTAATGGGCGCGGAACAATCATTGCCAAACCTTGTAAGAAATGCCGTGGCAAAGGTGCGGTTGAAATTGACCGAACCTTATCTGTTTCAATCCCTGCGGGTGTTGAAGATGGCACACGTATTCGCCTTTCAGGTGAAGGCGCGCTTGGTGCGCGCGGCGGGCCAAAGGGCGATTTATATCTATTCCTAAGCGTGAAACGTCACGAAATTTTTGAACGCGATGGACGTGATTTATTCATTCGCATCCCTGTTCCAATGACAAAAGCGGCATTGGGAGGCAAAATGGAAGTTCCCGTTATCGATGGCGGCAAGGCCGAAATTGATATTCCAGAAGGTTCACAAACCGGCAAACGCATAAAAATTCGCGCCCAAGGCATGACGCAATTAAAATCTGCATTGCGCGGCGATATGCATGTTGAACTTTTCGTCGAAACCCCACGCAAACTTACACCAAAACAACGCAAACTCCTCGAAGAATTCCACGAAGATTGCTGCGCAGCATCACATCCCGAGCATGAGGGATTTTTTGATAAGGCTAAAAAGTTTTGGGAAGGCTTGGGCAAATAAATTAATTTGCCCTTTGATGTTGTAATTATTTTGGCGCGGGTATAAAGCTGCGCCAAATATTATTACAATGAAACATACCAATTCCCTCCTTATTTCATTAATTATCGCGCTGCTTGCTATGCTTGGGCCGTTTGCGATTGATGCTTATTTTCCAACTTTTGATGCGGTGGCGCATGAATTTCATGTGCCTGTTGAGAAGATGCAGCTTACGCTTTCGGCATATTTGGCGGCATTTGCCTTTGCGACTATTTTTACAGGGCCAATGAGTGATAGTTTTGGGCGGCGCAATATTATTGTTATAAGTCTTGTTTGCTTTTTGCTTTCATCAATTGCCACAATTTTTGTTCAAAATCTTGAACAAATGATAATTATCCGAATTTTCCAAGGTATGTTTGGCGGCGCAGGGCTTGTGGTTGGTCAGGCATTAATACGCGATATTTTCAATGGCGAAATTGCGCAAAAAACCCTTTCAAATGTAACAACAATCTTTAGCCTTGCCCCCGCGATTGCACCAATTTTGGGTGGGTTTTTGTTTGTGCATTTTGGATGGCGGGCAATTTTTATATTTTTATCGCTTTTCACAATTGCGGTTCTGATTTTGGTTTGGACATCATTGCCCGAAACACTTGTGCCTGAAAAACGCTTTGCATTTAAGCCGCGCATTATTTTTAAAAACTATCTTCAAATTTTAAGCAAGCCAGAATTCTTGCTTAGAATAATGACGCATACATTCGGCTTTGCAACCGCCGCGCTTTATATTTCGTCATCGCAACATTTTATAATCAAAATCTTGAAGCTTCAGCCTACTGACTTTGGATGGTTATTCATTCCATTCGTTTCGGGAATGATGATTGGGTCGGCAATTTCAAATAAATTGGCGGGAAAAGTAAAGGGTCAAAAATTGATAATCTATGGATTTTTGATTTGTATAGCGGCGTCAATTTTCAATATTTTTTATACGTCGTTTTTTGAACCCAAAATCCCATGGGCGGTTGTGCCTATTTTCTTTTATGTTTTGGGATATTCAATCATGATTCCATATATGACGCTTATCACGCTTGAATTATTGCCCCATATGCGCGGCACGGCGTCGGCGGCACAGAATTTTATTCGCATGAATGCCTTTGCATTAATATCGGCAGTATTTGCGCCATTGGTATTTGATTCTGCGTTAAAGCTTGCAATTTGTATGATTACATTTTTACTTATTGCGGCGGCAATTTGGAATTATTGCGATAAAAAATATGGGATTAGAACAATCCAATAGCTTTCATTGACACTGTTCCCTGTGAACCAACAATTATATGATCATGAACCTCAACCTCAATTGACTGAAGTGATTGGATGACTTTTCGCGTCATTGAAATATCATTTCCCGAAGGCTTGGGGTCGCCACTTGGATGATTATGAACCAATATCACCGATGATGCCGCAAGTTCCAAGGCGCGCCGTGCAATTTCACGCGGATAAACAGGCGCATGGTCAATTGTGCCATCACCCATCATTTCATCACTTATAAGCTTTAATTTATTATTCAAAAACAAAACCCGAAATTGTTCACGTGTTTCATTTGCAAGTGATAATTTCAAATAAGACAAAAGCGCAGACCATGAATTCATAATTGGCTTATGTTCCAATTCCTGCTGCCCCGCCCTAAGTAAAATCGCATGAAGTGATTTAATATGAATTGCGGCGCTTTCGCCAATGCCATTAACCTGCATAATTTCGGCAATTGGCGCGCCAATCAGATTATTAAGACTGCCAAATCGCGCCAATAAAGCCTTTGCAATCGGCTTTACATCGCGCCGTAAAATCACACCAAATAGCATTAATTCCAACAATTCATGGTCAGAGAAAGCATCCGCACCCGCTTTTAAAAAACGTTCACGCAATCTGTCACGATGACCAGAATTATCAGCCACCATTTAGCCGCCCAAATATGGTTTAAGTTCTGGATTGTGCGGTGTATAAAGGCCCTGTGGCGAAAGGGTGAAAATTTCAATACCTGTTTCAGTAACGCCAATTGAATGCTCAAATTGCGCACTTAAAGAACGATCTTTGGTAACCGCCGTCCAGCCATCAGGTAGGATTGTGGTTTGCCATTTGCCCAAATTCACCATTGGTTCGATGGTAAAGAACATGCCAGGTTTTATCTCTGGCCCTTCACCTGGTTTGCCATAATGAAGAACATTTGGTGCATCATGGAAAACCCGCCCCAAACCATGCCCGCAAAAATCACGAACAACCGAACAATGTTGCGCCTCTACGTATGTTTGAATTGCATGACCAATATCACCCATGTGTGCACCAGGTTGTGCAGCCGCCTTAAGCCCTAATTGCAGGGCTTCCCATGTAATATCCATAAGGCGCATTGATTTGCGCGGCACATCACCAACGCCATACATTCTTGATGTATCACCAAACCAACCATCAACAATAACTGTAACATCAATATTTACAATATCACCGTTTTTAAGAACTTTGGTTGATGGAATGCCATGACAAACCACATGATTGATAGAGGTACAAAGCGTATGTTGATAACCACGATAACCAATACACGCAGGTATCCAACCATGGTCTAGAATATATTCACGCGCCATATCATCCAGAAAGCCAGTTGTTACCCCCGGTTTCACATGCGGGATTAATAAGTCCAAAACTTCGGCAGCAGCACGCCCCGCAACCCGCATTCCTTCAAAATCAGACGGGTCATAAATTTTAATTTTATTTGTTGCTTGTGCATCTGGCACATCGCTTGCGCTTATATACATTAATTGAAACGGCCTTTTAAACTCTTAAAAATGGGTATTTAACATTTTTTAGTCCGAAAACAAGTTTAAAGCGTAAACAAATCCATTTAAAGGTTTTTCTATGGAACAAAAAATAATACCAGCTGCTGTAATTGTCATTGGTGATGAAATCCTATCAGGGCGCACCAAAGATACTAATTCAAATACAATTGCGCTTTTTTTGGCGCCTTTTGGGATTCAGCTTAAAGAAATTCGGGTAATTGGCGATGATGAAAACACCATTATTGAAACCATAAACCACCTACGAAAAACCTATAATTATGTTTTTACAACTGGCGGTATTGGTCCAACCCATGATGATATAACTGCCGATTGTGTTGCAAAGGCGTTTGGCGTTGGCATTGATGTTCGTGATGATGCAATTGAAATGATGCTTAATCGCTACACAAAAGAAGATTTAACCGCCGCAAGATTAAGGATGGCGCGTATTCCAGATGGTGCAAGCCTTATTAAAAACCCTGTTTCATGGGCGCCAGGTTTTCAAATGGAAAATGTATTCACCATGGCGGGCGTTCCAAATATTATGCGCGCAATGCTTGAAGATATTGCCCCGCGCTTGGAAACTGGAAAAATCATAATTTCCAAAACAATTAAGGCCGATAATTTAAAAGAAGGCGATATTGCCGCCCCATTTGGTGAGATTGCAAAACAATATAGCGAATTATCTTTTGGCTCATATCCATGGTTCAATGGAACAGGATATGGCGCACAATTAGTTGTTCGTGGCTTTGATGAAGAAATTTTGCAAAAGGGTGTGACAGCGGTTTTATCAATGCTTGAAGGCTTGGGATTAACGCCAAGCGTTGAATAAAAACACACAAAATAGCGAAATGTTTCAGTATATACAGAATTAAAAGCTTGACTTTTTTGTCTAATAAAAGCACTTGCGATGTCGGATTGCGGATATGGCGGAACTGGTAGACGCGCCGGACTTAAAATCCGTTGGGCAATACGCCCGTGCCGGTTCGATTCCGGCTATCCGCACCATTTCATATATCTCACGCTTTTGTTCGCGGCACTCGTTAATCACTCGTGCTGCTCGCTCACCGCTCCGATGGGGCGGCGGACGACCGCCGACGCGCCACTTGGCGCGGAATTTGTTCAAACAATTTACGACAAAGCGCACCAACCAACCGCGTAAAATGCCTCCCGCGCGTCGCTCGCTTGGCAATTTAGATTAATGCGGAAAATAATTTTAAAAAGCGTGGTTTTTAAAAATTCTTTGCATTTTCTTTTATTGCATCGCTCGTGATTTGGTTTGTATCTTGTGCCTAGTTCGCGTCATCTTGCTCTTAAATAAAATCCACAATTTGTTTGTTTTTAAAATTAAAACACATTTACCGATAAGTTTTGCTTGGCTTTTTTTATAATTGTGACATTTTGATTGTGGGAAATGTAAGGGTAAGGCTTGGAACAGAATTTTGATATAGATGATAGGCTTAAGGTTTGGCCTAATGCGCTTGGCTTTTATCTTCATGTTTCTAAAAATAGCGTCGCTGTATGGCCGCGTGAATGTTATGAAAAACATGATGTAATTGGTAAAATTCTTTATTACCGAATGCGCATGATAACCAGCCCACAGAATGTGGAGTTTATTCTTAAAAAAGGCGCCAAACATTTTCTTCTTGATGATTTGCAACATCGCCTTTTAGAACCAGCCTTAGGGCAGGGGCTTATTTTAGCGGAAGGGGATAAATGGTTTTCACTTCGGCGCCAAAGTTCAAAATTCATTCGTCCAACTTGCCTTAATCAAATGGCGGATTTGTGCCAGATTGCGGCGCAAAATGCGGCACATCAATTATTGGTTGAAAATCGCCCAACAGATTTAGTTTTAGCAGAAGCATTCCTTAAAATCTTTGGCAAAGCGTTTTTTGACGCCGCAAAAGAGGACACAATCGGCGTTTCAGAATCAGTAGAGCAATATATCGAAAATGCCCAAAGAATTGCGGTTTCAACATTTTTGGGTTTACCAAAATTTCTTTCATTAAGTGCCAAAAAGCAAATCATGCTTGCGCATTCATTGGATGAAAGATTTGATAATGCGCTTGAATTACGCGATCTTAAAAATGTGCAACCAACAAAGGCTGCGCGCCGTGATTTTGTGATTAATCTGATGACGGGTTATAAAACCACATCAATCGCGGCATTTTGGGCACTTATCTGCCTTGCCAAGGCGCAATCGCATTTTGAGCCTTGCCGCGCGGCGGGTGAAAAGCACATAAATGAACCAAGTGAAGATAAAGATTATCTTGATTGTGCAATCGATGAAGCCACACGGCTTTTCCCGCCTTTGCCACTTATAATGCGCAGCCCAAAGACAGATATAATGCTTCCTGATGGCATTATTGTGCGCCCAAAGGAGAAGCTTATTATTTCCCCATGGATTGTTCATCGTCATAAATTATTATGGGATGATCCAGATAGGTTTATTCCGTCTCGCCATTTTGATGAAAATATAAATTCCCCAATGTTTATCCCGTTTGGAATGGGTGCAAGGCTTTGCCCAGGGAAGAAATTGGGCACTTTTGCACTTAAAGAATTTTTGGCAAATCTTTTACAATATGCGCGCCCAATTGCCGATTTTGACAAAATAAAACCAAAGGGTGGTTTCATTTTGCGCCCTGATGATAATATGAAGATTAAATGGGAAAAAGTCGGTAAATTTTAAAAATAATTGCCAACAATATCGCTATGAACAACTTTTGGTGGCTCGATAAAAAATGGCCCTGCGATTGCGCGCCAATCTTGGAAATTTTGCGAATTTCTAAAATCAACGATATGCGCGCCAAGGGTTTCCCATGTTACATGAAGTAAATATTCGCCATCATTTTCAATAATTTTTTGCAAATTCATGGCGATGCAGCCTTTTGAATTTTTAAATAATGGCACGGCTGATTTAACCGCCGCTTCAAATTCTTGGGCTTTTGTTGGGTCTATTTTTATACTGGCAAGTTCGTAAATCATTTTCACACCAAATTTCTATAATTTTTCAAACATTATGATATATAGAAGTATGAAAATAATTGAATGCCCATTGCGCCCAAATGCGCAAGATTTCGCACCATATAGTTTTGCCGATTGTTTCATGGTTGAAACTTCCAAGGTTTTAAACGCCGAAGATGCTGCGCGTATTGCCCTTGAAAATGGGCCAAAATGGATTGGCGATTTGATGAAATTGCGCAATTTAATTGTAAAACCATTGGGATTAAAAACCGATGAAATCGATCTTGCGCCTGATGCCAGAACTATTGGTATGTTTCCAATTTTGAAAAACACCAATTCGCAAATAATTATGGGGCTTGATGATATTCATCTTGATTTTCGCATTGTTGTTGAAGTTGAACAAATTCAAAATGGTTCGCGGATTTATACAACAACATACGTTAAAACCCATAATTTATTGGGCAAAACCTATTTATTTACTATCAAGCCGTTTCATAAATTAATTGTGGCAACTTCTTTGCGCAATCTGCTTTGATTATTGCGCACGAAGCCAATTAATTTCATCTTTTAGTGTTTCATCCATTGGGCGGAATTCAAAATCAAATGTTTGTTTGGTTTTGCTTTGGTCAAAATTCACCACGCCTTGTTCACGCAATAAAAGATTTAATGCTGCATTTGAAACCAATGCAGGCCTATTAAAGAATTTTGCCCCAATCTCACCAAAGAAGGCCATTATTCTTAGCATTGCGATTGGCGCTTTCATTGTTGGTGCTTTTATTCCGCTTAATTCTTCAAGTTTGTGCAAAAGATTTTCCATATTTATAGGGCGACCTGCTGCAATATAGCGCCCCAAATTATCGCCCTTTTGTGCCGCATAAAGGCAGATTTTGGCAACATCACGCGCATCAACCAGTGAAAATTCACCAGGTGGAATAGCGGGTAGTTTCTGTGCAAGAAAATCACCAACCAATTGCGCCGCCGAAGTTGGCCCCATATCGCCCGGCCCATGCATCCATCCAGGAAGAACAAAGGAAACTTTAAAATCCTTATGCTTTTCGACAAATTCTAAAACCGCTTTATCCGATAGGATTTTACTTTTGTAATAATCATCGGCCTCATCTTCTTTTCTAAGCATGTTTTCATTAATTGGCTTATCTTTAATTGGGGCAAGGGTTGCGATTGATGAAACATGAATCATATTGCGCACACCATTTTCATATGCGGTCTGCATTAATTTTTGCGTGCCAATTACATTGGTATTGAATAATTCATCCCAATGCGCGCCGCCTTTGTATGAATCACGAAAATAAGCGGCAGTATGGAAAACAACATCAATATTTTTGAAATGCGCGCCCAATTGGTCAATTGTCTTCATGTCACCTTTAATAAGTTCAAAGTTTTCAATATTGCCAAATTGCGCTTTGGCTTTGGTAATATTGCGAACAATCGCTTTGACTTTAATGCCTTTTGATAATGCCTCGCGCACTAGATTATTGCCCAAAAGCCCTGTTGCACCTGTTATTATCGCGCTTTTATAGGTTAAATCTATTGCCATTGACTTGTCATTTCTATTTAAAAGTTTAAGATACTATTTGGTATCTATTTCACATACTAAATAGTATGTCAAATCTTTTGTGGGGAATTTTGTGAAAAAAACTACATTTGTGAAAAAGGCTTCGCGGGCGCAATCACAGGCGCAAACGCGCGAACAATTGATGCAAGCGGCGCAAAAGCTTTTTTCACAATATGGCCTTAATGGAACATCGATTGATAAAATTGTTGCCAATGCGGGTTTTACAAAGGGTGCATTTTATTCAAATTTCTCCACCAAAGAAGATTTAATGCTTGCCCTTCTTGAACAGCATAAAGAAAAAATCTTTGCCCAAATGCAAGATTTGATAATTGCAACGAAAAAGGAAGATTTAATCGGCGTAATTCAAAATTGGCTTTCGCATTCTGCGGGCGATAAAGATTGGATTTTATTTAGCGCAGAATTAGAAATGAATGCCGCGCGCAATCCTGAATTAAGTAAATCATTCAAGCAATTCATGGATATGCAATATGATAAAATGGCAATTGCGCTTGATACAATCTTTCTAAAGCTTGGCAAAAACCCACCAATTCCGACGATTGAATTGGCGCGTGTATTAAAAAACCTAATCCATTCAAGCGCTTTAAATTCAATTGCTTGCGGTGATTCTGATGCCAAGACCGATGAGATAATGGCACTTTTTGACGCATTATTAAAATAAGCCTTGACATAATTAATCAAGCGATTAATTTAATCACTTGATTAATTTGGGTGGCTAATGTCTTTAAAGCAAAAAATAGATATAGATGAAACGCCAAGTTCACGCGGGGATTTGACGCGTGAAAACCTTGTAAAAACTGCAATGAAAATTTTTGCGCGCGATGGTTTTGATGCCGCATCAACGCGCACAATCGCCGATGAGGCGGGGGTAAATCAGGCGCTTATCTCCTATCATTTTCGTAATAAGCGTGGTCTTTATTTGGCGGTCTTTGAATATATTGTTAAAGATATGAATTCAAAAATGGGCGCCCCAATGGCGGCATTAAAAGCATTGATTAAAGATGAAAATGCTGGCGATGAATTGATAAATAATGTTCTTTTTGCCTTTTGTGACAATGCGATTGATTTGCTTGTCCAAGAAGAAATGACCGATGTTGCCAAACTTATTTTGCGCGAACAACAAACCCCAACCGAAGCATTTGACATTATTTATGATGGTTTCATGGTCTTGGTAATTTCATTAATAAGCAATCTTATCGGTCGGCTAAGGCCAGATTTTAGCGGCGAAGATTTAAAAATCAAAACAATCATAATGTTTTCCCAAGTTGTTGCGATTCGCGCAGGTCGTAGTGCGATTATGCGATTTTTGGATTGGGAAAATATCGGACCGAATGAGGCGCAAAAACTAAAAAATCAATTGCGCGAAAATTTCAAACTTTTTGTTGAATATGGTGGGCGCGATGCGTAAATTTTTACCTGTAATAATAATATTGGCACTTTTGGGCGCGGGCGCATTTTATTGGTTTTATTACAAACCAAAACATGACCATGCCCCTGTAAAATTATTTGGCAATGTAGAAATCCGCGAAGCCGAAGCATCTTTTAGGCAGGCGGGACGCATAAAAAATATATTGGTTGATGAAGGCGATAAAGTTCAAGAAGGTCAAGTTTTGGCCGAACTTGAAACCGATACTTTCATGGATGCAATGGCAGCAAGCGACGCTGAAATCGCGCTTGCCAATTCTGATTTAACCAAATTAAAAAATGGCTCGCGCCCCGAAGAAATCGCAATTGCCAAAGATAATGTTGCACTAACCAAGGCCGCGCTTGATAATGCCCAAACCGAATATGCCCGCCAAGCGGCACTTGCCCCATCTGGTGCGGTTGCGCAAAAAATTGTTGATGGCCTAAAGGCGCAGCGCGACATGGCACAGGCCAATTATCAGACCGCATTGGATGCTTTAAAGCTTCGCCAAAATGGCGCGCGTAAAGAAGATTTAATGGCAGGGCAAAGTAGGCTTCAAGGTGCACAGGCCAATCGCCGCAAAATTCAAACCGCCCTTGATGATACAAAATTATATGCACCAGTTTCGGGGATTATTGTTGCCAAGCCCAAGGAAAAGGGTGCAATTGTTGCGCCAAATCTTGCGGTTTTCACAATTTCAATTCAAGATCCAATTTATATTCGCGCATACGTAAGTGAAAAAGAATTGGCAAAATTTGCCACAGGTTCGCAGGTTTTAATCAAATCTGATTCAATTGATAAAGAATATCAAGGGCAGGTGGGCTATGTAAGCCCGCGCGCAGAATTCACGCCAAAAACCGTTGAAACCCAAGATTTACGAACCGACCTTGTTTATCGCTTACGCATCGTTGTTAAAAATCCTGATGGTAAATTATTGCAAGGCATGCCTGTAAATGTTCGCCTTGCCAATGAAGCGGCAAAATAATGAATGAAATAGCCAACATTAATGGTGCAAAACCTGCGGTGGAGTTTTCAAATCTTACGAAAACTTTCGGGCCGATTGTTGCGCTTGATAATGTTAAAGGTGAATTTCATTCAGGCCGCCTTACGGGAATTGTTGGCCCAGATGGCGCGGGCAAAACCACATTAATGCGCATTTTGGCAACTTTGCTTAAGCCTGATAGTGGCAATGTAAGTGTGGCAAATTTTGACCCTGTAAAGCAATTTCGCGATGTCAAAGATAATATTGGTTATATGCCGCAACGTTTTGGCCTTTATGAAGATTTATCGGTTATGGAAAATATGCAGATTTATGCAAATTTGCGTAAAGTATCTTCAAAAA
>JAPUEP010000070.1:888-3069 GCA_027492515.1 Hyphomonadaceae bacterium | reverse complement strand
TGGTTTCATCAAATTCAAATTTAAGATTGCCAAAATGCATATTGCCCCATAATTCTTTTGCAATTTTCACAGAGACTTTTGGCGACCACCAACCAAGTGTTATCGCTTGTAAAAGTCCTTGTTTGAAATACATCAAAGAAAAATCAAATGGTTTTCCGCCAAGTTTAAAGCGAATGCCGCGTCAAGTTGTTCGGCTTGCTAAATAACGGAAGGCAAGCCAAATTGCGGCACCAATTACCAAAAATATACCGAAGAAATAGGCTATAAAAATTATGCCAGCAATAATTGGCGGCATTAATTGGGCGACAAATATTAATACCAAATATGGTATTGTAAAAAGTGCGATTGCTAATAAAAAGCCTTTGAATAATTCGCCGCCTTTTCCAGTATATTCAAATGGTTCATTGTTAAGAAACGTATTTGCCCAAATGCGTTTTCTAACTTCTGTGCGCCCCCAAAACCTATATAAAGTTAGGGTAATAATCCCCATCAAAGTATTTTTGAAACCAAGTCCAACAAATTCACCTGCACTTGCGCGATTTTCAAATTCTAAAGATTCAAGTTTAGAATTTTGGTCTTTATCATTGCTATCTAATGTCAAAACTATAGCCCCCTTATTATAATTATTACGATTAACATTAATAAAAATGAATGGCTATATTGCAACTGTAAAGAACATAATTAATTGATTTTTGCAATCTCGCTTGCATTTGCGCTATCTTCGTATGTCGACGCAATAAAGGCTGCTGCCGTTATTAATGCGGCAAACAACATACCTAATAATAATGCCACGCCACGTTTAGACAATTTAACCCCCGTGGATTTCAAAAAAATGGGGATTTAATCTTTAAAAAGACTATTTCGCCAATGCATCAATGACAATCTGCGGCGTAAGTATTTGCGGAAGCATCCGCGGTTCTTGCCCCGCTTTGTCATATATAAGATACAATGGAACGCCGACACGTCCATGTGACGAAAGCGCGCGCGCTATTTTTTCATCCTTTTTTGTCCAATCAGCAACTATATAACTTATATTCGCATCCTTCATGGCTTTGATTACTTTGGGGTTTTTGAAAACTGCATTTTCATTAACTTTACAAGTAATGCACCAATCAGCGGTGAAATTTACAAATACCTTTTTGCCATTTGCCAATTCACTTTGAACATTTTCATCTGACCACTGAATAACACCCTCATGTAGAACATTATCGGCTTGCTTTGGGCTTTCAATATTTAGGCGCACATTTATCATTGCCAGGCCAATTAAAAATACCAAGAAAACCGTTGCATATTGCGCAAATTTTTTATTATTCAAAAAGCTTATATAGACCGCAAAAGCGATTAATACTGTCAATATGGCGCCAATTACCAAATTGCTATGCGCAACCGAACTCAAAACCCAAATCAACCATGCCGCAGTTAGGAACATTGGAATTGAAAGCACTTTTTTCAAAGTGTCCATCCATGCCCCTGGTTTTGGCATTTTTGATAGTAATTTTGGGAAATAGGTCAGAATCAAAAACGGCAAAGCCATCCCAAAACCAAGACCCAAGAAAATCAATAAGCCAATAATCGGGCTTTGGGTAATAGCAAATCCAAGCGCAGACCCCATAAAGGGCGCAGTACATGGCGAAGCCACCATAACCGCAAGCGCACCCGAAAAGAATGCCCCACGATTACCAGATTGCGATGCAAGGCCAGAGCCCACACTTTGCAAGGATGTGCCGATTTCAAATAGACCCAATAAATTCAAACCAAGACCAATTAAAACCGCGATCATAAATAATAAAAAACTTGGATCTTGAAGCTGAAAACCCCAACCAATTGCCGAACCTAATTCTTTAAGAACAAATAAAAGGCCGCCAAGAATTGTAAAGGTTGCCAAAATCCCAAGCGCGTAGAAATTACCATATTGCTTTGCTTCGCGCTCATGACCATGTGCAATTTTGGTTAGTCCAAGAATTTTCATAGCAAGAACAGGGAAAACGCATGGCATAAAGTTTAAAATTATACCGCCCAATATTGCAAAACCAATTGCACCCACTGCCTTTTTAATATCCAAAGGTGGCGCTGGCTGTTTTCCATATGTACCGGCGGTTTTTTGCGTGTCTTGGTTTGCGCTTATTTCAAAATATTCGGTTTCATTACCATTTTGTATTTACAAAAAACCGCCAATTGGAT
>JAPUEP010000070.1:0-878 GCA_027492515.1 Hyphomonadaceae bacterium | reverse complement strand
GGATTTGGTAATTTTTCAGGCAATGATAATGAAACAGGAATTTCAAGACTAAACCCTTTATCACCAAATTGAAGAATTTGTGGTTTGGCATGGTCAATTAATGCGCCGCCATCTAATTCATACGGATAAAAATAAGCATTTTGCGGTGATAGTTTTCCATTTGGAAGGAATCCAAAAAATATTGTATCCTTTGCTTTATTAAATGTTGCCTTGCCATTTAATGGCTTTGGTAATTTTGATAGCGCATTGTCAATTTCGCTTTTTTGAGCGCCATCTTTGTCTGCGCCAATATTTATTGTGAAATTTATTTTGGTTTCACCCGGAACGCAAATATCACTACATTCAAGCCAATTAATATTGGCAATTATATTTTGCGGACCAGTTAAACCCTGCGCAATTTTAACCTCAATAGGAAGAATTACTACATCGCCATAACCGTAATTTATGAATGATGCATATGGTAATTTTTGCGGCGAAGCCCATTGGATTTTGCCAAATTCAATACCCTTTGGCGCCTGCCATTCGATACGTGTTGCATCACCAACATCACCAGGATTGCGCCAATACGTATGCCATTTTGGCGCCATTTTTTGCTTAAGGCCAATATAGAAAGTCTGCCCTGACGCCACACTATCTTTTTGCGAGATTATGGAAACTTCAACATTTTTTGATTGCGCAAAGGCAATATTTGAACAGCCGAAAACAAGAAGAAAAGCTAATAAATTGCGAATAAATTTAATCATAGAAACTTATTAGCGTAAAAATTCTTTAGTTTCCATTGCTTTGTTAGCAAAGCATAATATTGTGTCATAAAAACTTGGAACATTGAATGACAATTTTGCCAAAACAACCAAACTGGTGGTTTGAAGACATTATAA
>JAPUEP010000069.1:8087-24255 GCA_027492515.1 Hyphomonadaceae bacterium | reverse complement strand
GGAAATATTTTTCGTGAATGTCTTTAAGAAATTCGCAGCCTTCAATCATCGATTTGATGTCAATAAGCCTTGAATAAAACGCTACTCGAGGGCGGATTTTCTGTGCCATTAAATACTCCCGAACTATCTGAATTTGAGTGATTTTCGCGTAATTTTAAATTCATTCAAAATTACGCAATAAACCACCAAATAACGCTGATTTCCGCAATTAACTGCCATAATCAGCAATTACGCAAATAGTTTCAATTATTTGGGGAATCTTGTCGAATTCTTGGGAATTTGTGGCAAATTGTAGGGCAAGATATGTATTGTGGGCCTATCGGCACCAAATACCGGTTTCTTACTCGCATATTCATGCTCTACGATTGCCTTCGGCTTTTCTAATCGTGGTTTGGAATGGGGGCAAATATGCCTGCAAGAGTAAACCGAAACCGACCTATTAAAGTCTATGTGAGTGATGAAGATAGAGCGTCCATTGAACGATTGGCAAAGCAAACACGATTGAGCCTATCTGATTATCTTCGTCGCGTAGGATTGGGCTATAAGCCACGGAGCGTCTACGATCTAGATGTCGGATTAGAGCTTGCCAAGCTCAATGGCGATATGGGGCGCTTGGGTGGCTTATTGAAAAACCTAATTGCCAATAATCCCGGAACCTATCTTTCAAGTCGTGAAATCCAAAATCTGCTTGAAGAAATTCGCGCGGTAGCTGGTGAAGTGAGGAAAGGAATGCAACGCCTATGATTGCAAAAGCCATTCCTGCTAAGACTTCGACTTCAAGCATTGCGCGCCTAACACAATATATCTCGGGTTTACAGGTTTCAGGAGATCCCGCAGGTTGGCCTGCATTGGCGGATTATATATTGGACGCCCAAAGTGATGGCGCGAAAGTTTCATATGTTCGCATGACGAATTTATATAGCGATGAATTAGGTCCTGCAGTCAAAGAAATCATGCTGGTGCAGGAAATGAATACGCGGGCGGTGGGGGATAAGAATTATCATTTAGTGATTTCACTTCCTCATGGTGAAATCCCCACCAAAGAACAATTAGATGATATTGAAGACAAATTGGTTGAAGCAATTGGCTTGAGCGAGCATCAAAGGATATCGGCTGCCCATGATGATAAAGACCATTATCATTTGCATGTGGCGATTAATAAGGTTCATCCCGTTTCATTGCGCAATATATCCCCATCATGGGATCACCTAGCCTTAATGAAGAAATGTGAAGAGCTTGAAATCAAGCATGGTCTAATTCGCACTAATCATGAGCTCGGTGGTGAAGTTGCACTTTCAAAATCCAAATCGCCACACGAAGCGCAGAGTTTCAGAAAATGGATAATGGATAATGCACATGACCACATTTTGGCGGCGGTCAATTCGTGTAGTTCATGGCAAGAGTTTAATCAGGCAATTGCCAAGTTTGATATATTGATTAAGCCGCGTGGTTCTGGCTTGGTTATAGCTTCAATTGAAACGGGCGTGCATGTCAAAGCCAGTACAATCAATCGGGCATTATCGCATGATAATTTGGTAGCCAAATTTGGGGCATTCGAACCATCAAAATCCAATGTTGTTGAATCGAAATCTCAATATGAAAAGCCCAATCGGCAAGTGCAAAAGCAATTTAGCGAATTATTCCAAGCCTATCAAAAAGAGCGAAACGCCAATCTTGCACGCCGCAAACAAATGCGTGACAAAGTTACAAAGGAATTATCAGATTTTCTGATTAAATCGAAGATTAGCTATGCCGAAAAGAAGCGCATCATTAAAAATGATTGGGGGCGGCATCCCGAATTTAAACTTCAAGCCCATAAGAATTTGGCACTGGAAAAGGCGGCGTTTTGGAAATGCCATAAGGAAAATCGCCGTGCACTAATAAAGGAAATTGATAAAGCTAATCCTCTAACCACGTGGCAGCAATTCTTACAAAAGCAAGTAGAGCGTGGCGATGAAAATGCCTTGGCGGCGCTTCGCCAATTTGAGCAAAAGCGCCAAAGGCTTGCCAATCAAATCCTAACCGCTGATTCAACTGATGCCGCGCGAAATGTTATATTTAAAGACCTTGCACCCAAGGTCATTCGTAATGGTGATTTGCATTATGTTTGCCGTGATGGCGGTAGGCTCACCGATAATAAGCATCAAATCAAAGTTGTCGATTTAACCACGGGTGCAGCATTTTTGGCTTTGTCAATTGCCGCCGAACGCTTTGGCGATAAGCCTTTGGTTATAAATGGAAGCCACGAATTCAAACTGGAAATCGTCAAGGTCGCAAGTATTAAAGGCTTGAATGTCACTTTCAAAGATAAAGCGATGGAGGAATTGCGAACCTCGTTTTCTCAAGCGGCATCATTGGAAGCCGCGTCAAAATCTCAAAAGCCGCAAAGCAATAAAACAAGGGGGCGAAGATGAAAAAGTCCTATCAACCGCGTTTGCGGATTGGGTTAATTGGCTTGCCAATTTTGGCGATATATCTAATTGCCTGCAACGTTTTTGCTACGCAATATTTGGCACAAAAATTTGGCTATCATTCTGCTTTAGGTCACACCATTTACCATAAATATTATGCCCCATGGAAATGGTTTGAATGGGTTTTGCGCTTTGGTAATAATGCCAAGTCTATTTTCTATTATGTCGAAACCTCATTGTTTTTGGCAATGGGAAGCGGGTTTATTCTCTATGTGCTTTTAACTGGCTTTATTGATAGAAAGCAAATGCTTCATAAGGAAGTTTTTGGCACTGCCCATTGGGCCAAAAAAGATGAAATAATGGCCACTGGCCTTTTGCCATGGAAAGGCAAGGCCGGGCAAGGGGTTTATGTTGGTGGCTGGCTCGATAAAAAGAATACTCTTCATTATCTTCGCCATAATGGCCCCGAACATATTTGTGTAATTGCGCCAACTCGTTCGGGTAAAGGGGTAAGCCTAATAATTCCAACATTGCTTTCTTGGGCTGAAAGTGCGGTTATTCTTGACAGTAAGGGGGAATTATTTAATCTGACCTCAGGTTGGCGCAGGCAAAGCGCCAATAATAAGATCATCAAATTTGACCCAGCATCTGATAAATTATCAGCAGGTTATAATCCCCTTGATTGCATACGCATTAATACATTGCATGAAGTCGGTGATGTGCAAAATATGGTCACTATTTTGGTAGATCCAGATGGCAAGGGATTAGTCGATCATTGGGCGAAAACCAGTCATGCTTTTCTAACCGGTGTTGTGCTTCACGAAAAATATAAGGCAATGGCTGAAGGGCGCAGCGCCTCACTTCCAGATATTGCGTTTGCATTATCAGATCCAAGCCAATCTATCGATAAATATTATAAGGAAATGCTTGATAATAAGCATGACAAGGGCGAACATCACCCAATCGTATCTGCCGCAGCCCGCGACATGCTTAATCGCCCCGATGATGAGCGCGGCTCAGTTCTTTCGACTGCAATGTCATTCTTGGCATTATATCGCGACCCGATAGTCGCGCAAAATGTTCGCCATAGCGACTTTGCCTTGGAAGATTTGATGAAGGGGCCGCACCCATTAAGTCTGTATGTGGTTATTCGCCATGAAGATAAGGACAGGTTGAAGCCATTAATTCGCCTCATGCTCAATCAAATTGTGCGGGTGCTTTTGCGCCCTGAGTTAAAGTTTGAAAATGGCATTCAGAAAAATCCCCATGACCGCAGATTATTACTCATGCTTGATGAATTCCCATCCTATGGCAAATTGGAAGTGTTTCAAGAAGCAATGGCCTATATCGCGGGCTATGGCATCAAAGCCTATATAATTTGCCAAGATATTGCCCAGCTTAAAAGTGCAGATATGGGCTATGGGCCTGATGAGACCATAACTTCAAATTGCCATATTCGCATTGCCTTTGCACCCAATAAATTGGAAACCGCCGAATGGCTTTCAAAGCTAAGTGGCACAATGACCATTGTGAAAGAAGATATTTCAACTTCTGGTCATAGGTTTGGTGCAGTTTTGCAAAATGTAAATCGTGCCTTCCATGAAGTTTCACGCCCCCTTATCACCGCTGATGAAGCTTTACGACTTCGTGCACCAAAAAAGAATGGCAAAGACCAAATCACCCAACCGGGTGATGTATTGGTATTTGCTGCTGGTCACGCGCCGATTATGGGAACTCAAACATTGTTTTTCCTTGATCCAATCTTTTCAAGCCGTTCAAAAATTGCACCTGATAATCAAGCGGTTTCATATCCTAAATCTTCGTCTCAATTCCATGTCGCGAGGTTCAAATTATGAAGCAGGGGCATCGGGTATCTTTGGCCATTTTTAGCCCGCTTGCTTGCGTAGCAATTGCAACATTTTGGCTTCATGCGGCGGGATACAGATTAAATTTGTCGAGTTCTATTCCTTGGGGAATTTATAAGGTTTCCAAAACTCCGATAGTTCGTGGCGATATAGTTGAATATTGTCCACCAAATGAAGCCATTTTCAAGTTGGGCAAAGAACGTGGTTATCTCTTAAGTGGCTTTTCATGCCCTAATTTTTATTCCCCAGTCTTCAAACCAATTGCTGCGTTTGCGGGTGATGAGATTATCGTCAATGAAGGCGGTGTTTGGGTGAATGGGGTTTGGCTTAGCCATTCTAAGCCGTCATTCAAAGATGCTAAGGGGCGGGAGTTAATTCCGCAAAATATCCCAAAAACCAGCGTCACATTAGGTCAAATCTTATTGGTGTCGAACTATTCTGCGCGCAGCTTTGATGGGCGCTATTGGGGTTCGGTTCCTGCAACCGGAATTAAAACCAAACTTCTTCCAATCTATACAATCAAGGAGAACTGAAATGGATTTATCGCAACTAATTGAAACCTGCGCCATTGATACACATCCCAAAACTGTTATGGCGGTAATTAGGGTTGAAAGTGCCGGTAATTATCTTGCAATTGGTGTTAATGGCAATCTTAAACTTCGCAAAGCGCAAAGTCCAAAGGATGCCGCCCAATTAGCGCAATATGCTATCTCCAAAGGCTATAGCGTCGATATGGGTTTGATGCAGATTAATAGCAATAATACCAAGCGCTTTGGAATTTCATTGGAAGAGGCTTTTAACCCATGCACCAATATTCGCCTTGGCACGAAAATTCTTAGCAATAATTATTCGAATGCCGTTGATTATCATGGCGAGGGGCAGGGTGCGCTCAAAGCCGCTTTATCGGCCTATAATACAGGAAGCATGACCAAGGGATTTCGCAATGGCTATGTCGGGAAATATTATAAGCGCGGAAATCAGAATGTGACTTTGGCTAAAGTAAATTTAGTTTATGATTTTAGGGAAAGTGGTGTTGCGCCACCAACTCCTGAGGCAGTGACTTTGAAGCAAGTGCCTACTCAGGCCAAGGTAACTTATGCAAGTCCTTATGAAATTAGTTCGTTAGTGTTTTCGAGGTCAAATTGAATATTTTATTTGAATTATTTGCAATTTTATTTAGGCTATATTGCGATTTGAAATCATGGAATATTTTTCATGGTTTGCGACTTTTTAGTTAATTATATCGGAGTATTGCAAATGAAACAGGAAGAATTAAACAAGATGTTTATAGCTGGAGAAGTTGCTAGGGAAAAAGGTCTATGTCTTGATAATGGTTGGGGAAGCAATCGACATGGTGATTTGGACAGTTTGTTGGATCTCAATAGTAATACTCAATGGGTAAGAAAGCACCCCAATGGTGATTGGGAAATTGTTCCTCCATTGGGAAGTGACACTTATGCCTAATTCTAAATTGTTACAGGCAGCATTGGCTCTAAATCGGGATTAGTATCTTTCGTTTAATTCTTTTATTGCGTTTATTTCGTTTATCTGATATAAGGCGATTAGAGGTATTAATTATGAACTACACTTTTGCACTTAAAACCAATCAGAAAGAAACTGAAGAAGCTAGGTTGGCAGGAAGTTTTTTGACGGAGTTTTTGAGTGCCAACCCAAATTCTGGATTGGCTTTAAGTGCTTTGAACAAGACTTTGCACCTCCCCCCATCAGCAATTCAAATAATGGCAAATTTACTTGATGCTATGTCCAAAGGGCAGAGCGTTTCAGTTGTTACAGAAGAAGAAGAAATTTCAACTGCGCAAGCCGCAGAAATTTTGAATGTTTCAAGGCCTTTTGTCGTAAAATTGATTGAAAATGGAGAACTTCCTTCTCGAAAAGTAGGCACACATAGGCGGGTTTTTGCCAAAGATGTTTTGGAGTTTAAGGCTAAGTCTTTTGCAAAGAGCGCCAGTATTCTTGACGAACTTGTTGCCGATGCTCAAGAAGATAATATGGGCTATGGTGATTAGTGAGTAAAACAATCGCTATCTTGGATGCAAATATATTGTATCCCGCCGTTTTGCGTGACTTGTTCATGGAGCTTGCAGTCCAAGGGTGTTTTCAAGCCAAATGGTCCGACAAAATTAATGATGAATGGATAAATTCCCTTTTGCGCAAAGAGCCGCAAAGGGATATTTCCAAACTCATCAGAACTAAAAATAAAATGAACCAAGCTATTCTTGATAGCGTGGTTGAGGATTTCGACCATATTATCCCAACTTTGCATTTGCCCGATGACGACGATAGGCATGTTTTGGCAGCAGCTATAAAAAGTAATTCAGATTATATCGTCACCAATAATTTAAAAGACTTTCCAGATTCCGAATTGGAAAAATATGGCGTAGCAAAAATTAGCCCCGATGATTTTGCGTTAATGATTTTTGGAAATAATAGAATTGAATTTGAAACTTCAATTATTCGAATAATGGCAAGATTGAAAAATCCGCCTATGGAATATGAAGATTATCTTTTGAAACTAAGAAAACAAGGCCTGAACAAAACGGTGGATGCGCTTCAAGCGATTTAGCTTATTCAGATAAGCAAGCCTTAAAGCGGATTTATAATCAAATCCTTTGTCACCGAAACATTAAATTGAAAACCAGGGCGGATTTCAAGTGTTGGTTGGATTTTCATATTGTTTGAAATGACATGCTCACCCAAGATTCCCATTTGTTGACCGATTGCGCCAGCGATTGTTTGTCCACTTGAGATATTTGTGCCTTGGCTTGCTTGAGGTTGGGATAATTGAACGCCTGCGGAGAAAGCTGATAGCAATATGGCATTGGCGAAGGTTTTGGTTAAATGGCTATTGGTTTTATCGTTAAACCCTGCATAGCCTGATTGGTCAACGCCCGGCATTAGGTTTAGATTAATTGATGAGGCATCGGTGAAGATAATGCGGTTCCAAGCAACTAATACGCGGCTTTGGCCCATAGTTATTGCATTATCATAAGTGCCAATTAAGCGAGCGCCTTTTGGTATCAGAAGATAATCCCCAGATTTAGTATCATAGACATTTTCGGAAACCTGACCAATTATCTGCCCAGGGAGGTCTGAATTAATACCACTTATCATGATTGCTGGAATAATTGTTCCAGCTTTGATTTCATACTTTGAAATGGCAGGTGTGCGATAAGTTCCAGAATAATTATCGCCTGCATGCTTAATGCCAAAGAAATTGCGCTTTGCGGATTGGCCATTAAAATCATTAAGGTCAGATTGAGGCGTGTTTTGTGATGGCGGTTGGCCAATATCTGGCTGGCTGATATTGCTGATTTGCGCAATTTTATTTTGGCTTGAGCTTTGGCTGATTTGGCTATTTGAACCGAGGGCTGAAGTAAAATTACTTTGATAGGCTCGCTCCATTTGCGTTTTTAGTTCTTTATAATTTGCCCAATCTTGTTCGTATGGATTATATTTTTTTGGGACATTTATGACTTGCGGTTGCGTTGGCGCGGTCTCGTGGACTGTTGGGTTGGTTGTCACCTGATTGGTGACTTCATTGGTTGGTGGCTCATTATTGGGTATAGTCGGATTTATGGTTTCTTGATTGGCAAATTGAGGAGGCATATTTGCCGAAATCGGCTTTTTATCACTATCATCCTTTTTGGAGGCAATTTTGACTTTGCTCCTATCTGCCGCAGTATAAGCAATCAAAATTGTGACAGAACTTATCAAGCCAATCACTATCATCAAAGGCACACGATTAAGCCGTCTTATGCCACGACCTTTTAAGGGGTCGCGTTTCATAATATCAGGAGATGCTTCTGGAGTGTCGCGCAAAATACTTTCTTCGGCAATCATGGCTCAATCCTTTTTGTAATCGGTGAAGCGGGAATAAGAATTGCGCCATCTTTGGTGGCGAATAAACGTGTGGCTTCAATATTTGCCAAATGGATTTGGATAAGCACTTTATCGTCAATGCTTTTGACCGAGAAAATTAGCCTAGCGCTTGGTTCGTTGAGAACATTGGCATTTGTAATTCGTCGCTCAATTAAATCATCAAGCGCAGAATTATTTGAAGGCACTAATTCGAAGGAATTATATTTGCCACTTGCTTCTTCATTAGCAAAACTTGCAATTGCTGCCGCAGCATATTGGGAATAATTATTTAGCGCAGGATCAATATATGATTGATTTGAGCTTTCTTCTTTAGTTGCACACGAAGCTAGGGCAATAGCGCATATTGCAAGCAATGAGGGTTTCAGATATTTCATGAATTCCCCCTTGTTTTATTGATTTCAACCTTGGTTTGATTTTTGCCTACACCAGAAATTAGTGCGGCTTTATCAATTATCTTATCAACCACATAGAGATTATCTTGCACCCGATAATTGACTAATTGGGTTTGATTATTGGTTGATATTGCGACCAATGCCGGAGCCTCACTTGCGCCAAAATTCTTTGGGAATTCGATAATGGTTTTATCACCTTGGGTATAGGCGCGGACAGGTTTCCATTTCGGATTATCGCCGCTTATTTTATAATTAAAATCCAAAGCGTGTGTGTTCTCATTTTCACGTTCGAGTTTTACAGGGCTTGAATGCTGGGCATAATAATTTTGCCATTCTTTATCGCTATCTTCAGGATAGGAAAAAGCCACACGCGCCATCCAATCCTTTTGACGGCTCACAAGTTTTAGAACATAGGTTCTTCTATCGGTCGTTATTAAAAGATTGGTCGCAAGTGCTGCATCGGTCGGTTTTATGATAACATGGGTGGTTAAATCATTGCCTGAACCACTTGTCGCGGGGCTAATACGCCACCGAACCGCATCACCAATATGAATATCATTCACTACTTCACCAGCTTCAAGTGAAAGGTCGCAAACCATTAATGGGGCGCAGACTATTGAGGGCAAAGTTGCGCCATAATTAAAGATCACTAAGCCATCTTTGCCGCCTGTTGCTGGAGATTTTGAATTTGCCCATTTGGTTGAAATCCCAAGGGCCTGCTGCTCATTGGAACTTAGTTTTGGGTTTTTGGTTGACATTAAATTCAAAGGTGGGGGCGGATATTTGGGCGCAATATCAGGCTCTTGCACTATGATGCTATTGGGTTTTGTAGAAGGGGGAGCACCATCTAATTTAGTCTGTGCATCTCTCGTTAGTTCGACCTTCTTGGTTTCATTTGGTTCAACATTATTGGTTTCAATTGCTGGCACAATTACTTTCGTATGGTGATGTGGTTTCGCGAGGGCAAGGTTTGGAATAATGAGGCTCGCGCAAATTGCGACTTTGATTGCTTGTTTCATATTGCCCTCCTAAATTCTTTGGGACCAGCTGATGGAATTGACATAAATCCCCATAGGGTTGACCAAAACCTGTTTGGCATCTGTTGGCGGGCTGATGCTTATGCCGATGACTGCTTGCCAATTGAGATTGCTAATAAGATTGCCATCACACCCACGTATTTCTTCGCGCCATTCAATGCGATACGAATCCTGTGAAATCGGCAATACGCTTTCAACTTGGATATTATTGTTTTCATTCATCGCTAATTGAAACGGGTCATTGGCTTTATGAAAATCTATCAAAGCCTGAATGGCTGGGCTTTTACGATTAATCATTGCATAGGCTTGTTCAATCGCTTGGCGTTCGGCTTGCGCATCAAAATATATACTGCGTGAATTAACTATCCAGCGCGCTAATTGAGCGCGAATTATGCGGGCATCGGGTGTTGCCGCTTTCTCAGCGACCGCCACTGGAACGGCATCACCAAGGCCATTGACTTCAACTACATAGGGCGTGATTTTGCTTTGCCCCGCCACCCATGCAAGGCCGCCACAAGCAATTGCTGAAACTAAAAGACTTCCGAGTGCCAGCAAGCGCCAATTGCGAGCTTGGGCGATAAAATCACCATATCTCTCATTCCATTCGCGCCTTGCATCAAGATAGGGATTATTGGCAATGGCTTTTGTATTGTTGGGCTTCATATCATTGCCTTCCTATTCAGTGCTTATAAAATTGCCATCGTCCTTATCGTCATCGACGATATTGGCGCGTTCATCTTCATTCTTTTTGCTTTGCTCATTTTGGGCTTGCATAAACATTGGGGTTTCGCGTGCAGCTTTTAATTCATCGGCCCGGGAACTCATTCTATCGCCCATGCGCCCACCAAATGTGCCATGATGCGCGCGCCCACCAAGTTTAGCGCCAATGTCATCCATTGCCGCTTTGCCAAGATTTTGCATGGTATTAGAAGCAAGGTTCATAAGACGCGCGGCAGTGCTTTGTGGCGCAGTTCCTAAAGCGTCTTGTGTTGCCAATTGTTGGGAGGCGAGTTTGCCCGCGCCTGTTGCCGCCGCTCCAGCACCAAGCATTTGGGACGCAACATTGGATGCTGCACCTGCGACCGCACCCGCTGCGGCAATCATTGCGCCACCTCCAGTAAAGGCCGCTCCAGAAATTAGCGCTTGCACGGTGTCAGGAATGACTTTGACCAATGCGAGCATCACCACGGAAAAGCCAACCATAATGATTAAATCGGCAGCCGTAGTGACGGGCTTGGCGGCAAAGTCGGTAAAGATTGAACCACCAACTCCAACAATGATTTGCATAACAAAGAGTTTGGCGCCAACGCCTAAAATGCCAGTCATGGCCTTCATGGCAATATCTTTGGTCCAGCGCGAACCACCAAAACCAAGGAAGAGGATTGACATAGTGACAATTCCCCATGCCGAAACCAGGCTTAAAATCATCATCGCTACAATGAGCGCAAATACCACAACGATTATTAATGAAGAAATAGCATAGGCGATGCTTTCGGGAATGTCAGAAAGGCTCATATTATCAAGGCCATTTTGGGCAATGGTGACACCCGAATTAAACACATCCGATGGGCTTAAAGTACCGACACCACCCGCCGCAACTGAAGCACCACTTGCCGATTGGCGAAAACTATCAACAAAAGCTCCACCAATATTTGCGCCATTTGATACGATATAAAACCCAATGCCCAAGAATAATAATTGATTGACAATCACGCCCGCCCATTGCCCAATATCGGCTTGCTTGAATGCCAATTGAAATGCGGCATATGAAAACTCAATAATAGCCAAAAGCCCAAAGAGTTTTATCGCATCATTGGTCAATGCAGCTTCCATGCCTTCAAATTTTGCTTTGAATAGATCGGGAATGGCATCTAATGCATCAGGTGAAGCAGCTTGCGCAAAGGCATTATTTGCAAATAGCAAAATGCCAATGATTGAAGCATATATCAGAAAGCGGGGTGGGCGTTTCATTCTTAATCCTCAATAGGTTTTTCCGCCTTTGGTTGCGAAATTGGATTTTTGATGAAAGCGTGAAGATCCTGCCGCTTTTAAATCGGCTTTGTCTTGCAATTGCGCAAAATAATTGGCTTGCATTTGGGTTTGCGCCATCATTATCTGGCGCAATTTTTGGGTTTGACGCACCCCTTGCATTGCCAATTGATTGCCGATTTGCGCCGCTTGCATGCGCCCTTGGGAAGTATTTCCCATTTGCTCTAATTGGCGCAATAATGCGTCTTCATCTTCAAATTGGGAATTTTGCAAACCAAGGGCTTTTAGAGTTGAACCAATTGAGCTTGAGGTTTCTTCGCTCCATTGTTGGTATTTGCCTTGAATATTGTTCCCGCCACTTCCTGAATAACTCGCATAGCCTTGATAGCGGGCTTTGATTTGCTGTTCGATATTATTGCCTTGATAAGAAAGCGACTTCGCATCATTCAATAATTGATTGACCTTATTGATATTTTGCATGGTTTGCCCCCAATATTGGGCAGGCAAGGTTGCGCTATTAATTGCCATATCCTGCAATTGTTGTTGGGCAATTTGGATTTGTTGGATTTGCCTTGATAATTGATCAATCAGGTGCGCAACAGCTGTTGGGTCATAAACTATGCTCAAAGCCTGGCTTAGATTGGGTGCAAGGTTTGCACCCAATAAAATTGCGAAAATGCCTCTTGAGAAATTACGTTTGCTAATATTTTGCATGTTTAACACCTCTTTCTTTGAGCCATTCAAATGGCCAATCTTCTCCAAATTCTTTGTGAAGTTTTGTGACGCGGGCGATTTGTTCTTTGTCGGAGACACCGATGAATGACAAAGCTATCGGCCCTAAGCATAAATCAAATAAGCGCCGCCCTTCTGGTGAGAGATAATAATAATGGCGCTTCTTAATTGAAGTGCGCACAATCTCAATTTGCGCCTCATTAAGGCCAAACATTTCATAAAGGTCGCGTGGCCCTAAGTGCTTTTCACCACCAGATTTATCGGCTTCTTCATTGGGAAGTAGGATTTTAGTAGGGCATGCTTCAAGCAATACATCCAGTATTCCTGACTTTGCGGCATCAGAAAGGCTCTGTGTTGCCAGCACTACACAACAATTGGCTTTACGAAGCACTTTCAACCATTCGCGTATTTTCTCACGAAATGTCGCATGACCAAGCATTACCCATGCTTCATCGAGAATTAATAGGGCGGGTGAACCATCAAGCGAGCGTTCAAATCTTCGGAATAAATATAGCAAAACCGGTATTAGGCTTTTCTCACCCATTGCCATTAATTCTTCGATTTCAAAAACCGAAAAATTGGCATTGGCGACATCATCATGTTCATTATCTAATAAATGCCCAAGTGGTCCTTGAAGTGTATAGAAATTCAATGCCGCGCGAATTTCATGGTCTTGAATAGTTGCCACTAAATCGGTCAGAGTGCGCCCTACTTTTGTGGTTTGTAAGATGCTTATGGCGCGATGAATTGCTTCTCTTTGCCTTGGGCTTGGTGGGTGATTAGTTTGCAATTCAAACATTGAAGCAATCCAATCATTGGCCCAAGCAATATCACTTTCGCTTTCCAATATTTGTAATGGGCAAAGCCCGATTGAACTATTATCGCCAGCTAAATCATAATGATTGCCATTGGTTGCAAGTGTTAAGGGCAACATGGATTTGCCCTTATCAAAGGCGGTAATTCGTGCTTTGGGATAACGTCTGAATTGCGCCGCAATTAGACCTAGCAAAGTTGATTTACCTGCACCTGTCGGTCCAAAAATTAGAGTATGACCAACATCGCCAACGTGAAGGTTTAATCGAAAAGGAGTTGCCCCACTAGTTGCGGCATGCAGCAATGGTGGGGAGTTCAATGAATAGAATGGACATGGATTAGTTTCACGTCCTGCCCAAACTGATGATAGAGGTAACATATCGGCAAGGGATAATGTGTGCAGCAATGGCCTTCTGATATTTGGTATTGGATGTCCCGCCAATGATCCTAAATAGGCTTCAACGGCATTGACGGTTTCAATGCGGGCGGCAAAACCTTCGCGCCGAATTTCGCGCACAACAAGTCTTGCTTGTTCACGCAATTCTTCAATGTCTTGCCCCATGATAACCACAACGGAAGTGTAATAGCCAAAGGTAACCAAAGAAGAATGCGCATCCGCTATCGCCCCTTCTGCTTGGTTTTGCATATTGAGTGCATCTTCATTGATTACCCCGCCTTGGGTTTGGAACATTTGGCTCCAAAAGCCGCGAACCTTCTGTTTCCATTGGCGGCGATATTTGCCAAGTTCTGAAACCGCTTCGTGCTGGTCAAGATAGATCATTCTTGATGACCAACGATAGGCAAGGGGTAAATGGTCTAGAACATCCAATATTCCAGGATAGGATTCAGGTGGAAATCCATCAAGGCTAATACAAGCCACAAATTTGTCGCCAATTTTTGGAAAATCGCCATTGAAGATTTCAACCCCACCAATATAGGCATCGAGATACATGGGAATAGGTGGGATATTTATGGGGTGGCTTTCACCAATGATTGAGAAATGAAGATAATTCACCAATTCATCGCGCAAATGAGTTTTTCCGAATTTATCTTCAGTTTCAAAACTTCCCATGCGGCGCAATTTTAGGACATTGCTTAGGCTATCTTCTATGTCATCAATTGCCTTTTTAAAAAGTGATAATAGGCGAGATGCTGGCTCTGCTTCCACTTTTTCATCTTGGTCGTAAATATATTCAACAATTCGATTATCGCGCCTAAGTGGCGGAGAATAGCTTAGTATAATCGCATATTCACTTTCAAAATGCCCGCCTTCTTGGGTGAAATATTCACGTCTTTCTTCGTCAATTAAGGCCGAAATTCTATCAGGAAATGACGATGCTGATTTTGGTGAATAGGCAGGTGAGGGAATGCGGGTTGCGTCAATCCAACTTACCCACCCAGATCCAAGACGCATGAGTGCGGCATTAACTTGGCTACAAATATAGTTTCTTTCATTATTTGTGGAACTTGCAACATCTTGCCCGCGATAAAAGAAACCAGCCAGCAAAGAACCATCTTTGCAGAGGATCATACCGTCATCTACCAATGCCGCCCAATTCAATAAATCAGGCAAGCCCTTTAAATTGTCGCGATAGGTTTTGGTGGCTAACATGTCGCTACTCCAATATTTTAGGACGGGAGTGGGAAGGGTAATAGGATTGATATTGCAGGCTACGAAGATAAATTCCGCTCAACATTGGATCGGCCTTTGCCATGCGGCGCAAAATGACAATGCAAACCAGCCAGAAGATAATTCCAAATATTGTTGCCGGCCAATTTAGCGCTGTCACAATCAATCCGATTGAAATGAGGCCACACGTCAAAACCAAATTTCTTTCACCACCTGCAATTAAATTTGGGCGATGAAGTGCCATTGGTAATTGGGTGCGCCGCAATGCCATTAGATTAGCGCTCCAACACCGAATAGGGTTGAAAGAATATTGGTAGCGGCAACGATTAGACCGATTACCAGCACCACATAGACTAGGGTTCTTGTAAACCCGCTTATCTCACCGCCCCAAATTAGTGCTGCACCAGCCGCTACCACGCCAATTACTGAAACCGCAAAAGCAACTGGACCAGTTATTGATTTGGTGATGGTTTGAAGTGGCGATTCCCATGGCAATCCGCCGCCGCCAGAAGCCGAAGCCAATGCGGGGGAGGCGGCAAGGCTTATTAAAGTAAATATCAAAAATCGGGAAAATTTATTGGCTTTTGCCGTCATGCTAAATGCCTTCTTCATCGCAATTCCTTTCTAATTTAATGGTTGCAAATCATATTCACCGCTATGGATTCCTTTGACCTCAAGGATTTGTTTTACCCTTCTGCCAATATTGGTTTTCTCTATTGAAACGATTAGGTCGACTGCCGCGGCTATTACTCTTTGCATTGGCGCTGCAGTCGCTTCGGCAACTAGACTTTCAATCCTTGTTAAGCCTGAAACCGCGTCATTAGCGTGAACTGTGGCAATGCCGCCCGGGTGACCAGTGTTCCATGCTTTTAGAAGTGATAGAGCTTCAGCACCACGAACTTCGCCGACTAATATTCGGTCAGGCCGAAGGCGCATTGTTGCTCGCAATAGGCGCAGCATATCAGCATGTTCGGTGGCGCGAAGTATCACTGCATTGGGTGATCGGCACTGAATTTCAGCTGTATCTTCAATGATGACCAGTCGTTCTTCTGGAACAAAGTCTGCCATATGGTCAATTAGAGCATTTGTAAGCGTCGTTTTCCCGGTGCCTGTTCCGCCAACCACGAGAATGTTCTGTTTTGAGAGGATAGCGTCTTTAATTATACTCGCATGAGTTGCCGACATCATTTGCGACGAAACATATTCGTCGAGCTTGAATATCTTGCTGGCTTTGCGGCGTATTGAAAATGTTGGACCCGCGACATTCGGCGGAAGGATTGCTTCAAAGCGGCTGCCATCAATCGGTAGTTCGCATTCCAATATTGGGTTTTCGCGATTTACAGTGGTGCGAAGTACTGAGGCAATAGTGCTGATAAGCGCCTCTGCCTGAAACGGTGCC